>NZ_JASDCD010000029.1:0-39548 GCF_030408095.1 Pseudoalteromonas sp. APC 3893 | reverse complement strand
CATCCAGATGTTACAGCACTAATAATAAGGAAAAGTACATCGACAAGGTTATGATGCTGGTTGATAGTTGAGCGGTTATCTTTTACAAGTTCTAAATGGGAGAATAAGGACATAAGAAATATAAAGTAATGAAATTTATAGTATTAGATCATAAATTATGAATGTTTACAAAGTATGATCCTGCCCTGCCTCACCAGCAGTCACTGCGAGTACCATTAAAATAACGCCTACGAATCCTGAAACCATATAACGAAAACGTTTATGCTTTTTACAACCCAAACTCAATGCAAGTACGCTGGTAGGTATAACGGCCGCTAAAATCCAAAAATGAAACTGTTCGTTATCTAGTTGTAAGGCTGCAAGACTAGGTAATAGCGTCAGCAAAATAGGAGTTGCAAAACAGTGGATTGTGCACATCATTGAAAGCCCGATAGCAAACTTATCCATTACACTTTGTGTTGATTTCATTCTAGTTTCCTCTAATTGGTTTTAGGCGGCTTTGGTTTGCATTGGCAACATAAACCCGTAATTTCTAACTGTGACTTGCTCGGAGTGAAACCGGTAAATTCCACCTGTTCGAACAAGGCTTTTACTTTGTCATTCACATCATTCATCTCTATGACTTTGTTACATGAGCTGCAAATCAAAAACATAGATAGCTGATGCTGGCATCCGTCATTTGCATGACTGCATGCCATAAATTTATTCTCTGACTTTAATCGGTGTACTAAATCTACCGACTCAAGAAAGTCTAAAATTCGATAAACAGACATCGCCAAAATAGGCGCATCCATTACCTTATTGAATTGATCTGTCAGCTCATAAGCAGATAAAGGTTTTTTTGCTTTTAGTAATATTTCTAAAACTCGCTGGCGTTTTTCTGTGAGTTTCCCGCCTGAAGTCGCACACTTTACATCTGCAAAGCGAATTGCCTTTTTAAGTTGTTGTTGGTTCACTCTAACCACACTAACTCAGGTGTATTTGGCTCGATTTTTGCCATTCCTTGCCCCATATCATGATTCCATTGAACTTCTATTTGTTGTAATGAGCTTGCCCAGTCAAAAATCGTTAGTGTTATTTTCTTGGTGGGTGACTCACATAACAGCCTATATTCGACCTTAATATCTTGATGAGCATGAGCATCATCGTGCGCGTCAGGCAACGTTGACTCGTTTTGCTCCATAACACATGCATTATCAAACTTTACAACTTGTTCTATAACTGCCAACCGCTTATGAAGCGCAGCTACTCGCTGTATTTGTTCAGGTGTTTCAGGGGAGTGTTCAAAACCAAGCACATCCGCTGCTGGCAAAGTGAATTGTAAATGCCAGTGTTGCTTTTGCTGCACTATTAATAACTGACCTTGACCATGAACATGTTGATGCTCATGACTTGCAGCAAAAAAAGGCATTAATAAAATTACCAGCAGCATGAACTGTAAATAACGGTTTTTTATAAGACCCACTTAAAAATCTCTACACAATAGTTAATTTTCACTTGATACAGTATAACATTTCAAGCACAATTGATATAGTATAACATCCAACAAGGTAGTCAAATGAAACGAAGATCTCAATTAGCTGTTTTGATAGCAGCTTTATTACCTGCAAGTGTGCTTGCAAATTCTATTGAAGGCACAGTACTCAACAACCAAGGTAAAGTTGTTGCTAACGCAACGGTAGAAGTTGAAGGCTCAGACGTAAAAGTCGCCACCGACGAAAATGGTAAATTTGTCATCGTAAATTTAAAAGATGGCTTAAAAGAACTTCATGTTGTTGCACCTGGGTACGCTCACCTTCATCGCGACATCACAGTAAGTGGCGATGAAAACCAGTCAATTACATTTAATTTAAAACGTTCTCCGATCGAAGTTATTGACATTGAAGCAACGCCTATTCATATGTCTGCAATGGAATCAGCGTCTCCTGTCAGTGTGCTATCTGGTGAACAATTAAGACGCCAACAAGCTGCAACACTTGGTGATAGCCTAGAAAAACTACCTGGTGTTAATACTAACTTTCACGGCAAAGTAGCTAGTACGCCTATTATTCGAGGCTTAAGTGGCCCTCGCGTATTGATCACTCAAAATGGCCTTGATGTAAGTGACGTTTCACGTGTAGGTCCTGATCACTCAGTCGCATCAGAAGCGTCAACTGCGCAGCAAATCGAAGTATTACGTGGTCCTGCAACATTATTTTATGGCAGCGGCGCAATTGGCGGTGTTGTTAATGTCGTTGATAACCGTGTGCCAACAGATAGCACAACGCGCGGCGAGTGGAACCTAGAGCATAACTCTGTTGATAATCAAAAAGTGGCTTCGTTTAATGCCACCACAGGTACTGATTCATTCGCATTTTATGCCGATGCATTTTGGCGTGAAGCTGATGACTATGAAATCCCCGTCGCTGCTGAGTTAGCACACGATGAGCATGAAGAACATCATGGTGATTATACAGTTGAAAACAGCAGCGAAGAATCTGATGGCTTCACTGTAGGTGCAAGCTATTTAATGGATAAAGGGTTTGTAGGTATTGCTATTGAGCAATTTAATCGCCAATACGGTATCCCAGGCCATACCCATGGTGGTGATGAAGAGCACAGCGAAGAAGAAAACGTGTATGCAGATTTAGAGCAAACTAAAGTGCAATTATTAGGCGAATACAACTTAGATAATGAGTGGCTTAATAAAATAAACCTTCGGATTGGCCACACCGATTACGACCATGCTGAAATTGAACATGGCCTAGTGGGCACCACATTCAAAAATGAAACAAATGAGTTACGCGTAGACTTAATGCATAACCCATTTAATGAGTGGAATGGCGGTTTAAGTTTTCATTACAAACAAAGTGATGTTGAAGCACAAGGCTCTGAGGCATTCACACCACCATCAGATACGCAAAGTTTTGCCGTAGCATTAATGGAAGAAAGACACTTTGGCGACTTTTTAGTGCAACTAGGTGGTCGTGTTGAACGTGTAACTATTGATGCAGATAACGTACTACTACCAAACATTGATGCACATACACATGATGCAGAAGGTGGGCATGACGATCATGATCACGACCATGAAGAAAGTGCTGCAATCACTCGCGTATTTGACGTAGAGCATGAGTTTACACCAGTTAGTTTATCTGCAGGCGTAGTATGGGACTTTACACCCGGCTATAACTTAGGTTTATCTGTATCACGTTCAGAACGTGCTCCTTCTGCTTCTGAATTGTTATCATTCGGTGCTCACATCGGTACTGGTACTTATGAAGTCGGAGCGCTATTTGATGTTGATGAAGACGGTCATTTTGGCTTGTCTGAGCAAACAATAGATCTCGAAACAGCGAATAATATTGATTTAACCTTCCGTAAGACCGAAGGTGATATCGGCTTTATTTTTAATGCTTTCTACAACCAAGTAGACAACTATTACTACCAAATAGACACTGGCCTATACGCTGAAAGCGGCCATAGCCATGGTGATGAAGACGGTCATGATCATGATCACGCACACGACCATTCGTCTGAATTACCTGTTTACTTATTCAAAACTGATGACGTCATTTTACATGGTTTTGAAGCACAAGTGGCATGGCAGTTAACCGATGAGTTTAAGGTAGATTTATTCTCAGATTACGTTCGTGCACGCCTTAAAGACGGCGGCGATTTACCGCGCACACCACCACTTCGCTTCGGTACTGAATTTAGCTATCAAACAGAAAAGCTGAGCGCACACCTACACGTGACTCGCTATCAAGAACAAGACCGTACCGCACCTGAAGAAACCGCCACCGATGGTTACACCATGCTTGATGCCAGTATTTCTTATGACTTATCAGTGTTAAATCAAGATGTCTCTCTATATCTACGCGGCACTAATCTAACAGACACCGAAGCACGTGTGCATAGCTCATTTTTAAAGAATATAGCACCACGTCCAGGTCGTAGTTTCGCACTCGGTATTCGCGGTTACTTTTAAGCGCTAAAAAAATTATAAATTAAGGAAATTAACATGACTAAACTATTTAAATTAAAACTGATTGCACTGGCAATAAGCAGCACACTAATCACCGCTTGTAGCGATGCAGAAACCAATATCGTTGAAAAAGATCCGATAGAAGTGCCAGATGATGGGCATGATCACGGTGATGGTGACGATCACGACCACGGTGACGAGTATGCAATCGACTCATTAGGTAGACTTGTGGTACTTGCTGGCGATAGCAACACCGCAAGCTTCTTTGATTTAGACGATAATGAACTTTTGGATACATTTACCCTTACAAATGATTCAAACACGCTATCGTCATCACCTGATTTTCGTTATGCCGTGATTGCTAGCCGCGCGCAAGACTACCTAAGTTTTATCGACGGTGGTTTATGGAGTGAAGATCACGGTGATCATCAACACGATTACAAACAAGCTCCAGCATTTAGCAACTATGAACTAACCAATGGCAGTCGCCCTACGCATCTAGTTAAACACGATGGTAAATTAGCCATATTTTATGATGGTGATGCTGATTCAGGCACCGTTGCATCTGTTGAAGTATTAACCGATAACGACATCACAAGCGCAACTGATACCCTACCTAGTATTAGTTACAATATAAATATGCATGGTGTTGCCCAGCCGCGTGGCGAGCATTTACTATCAACCATTCGTCGTGATGATGCCCAAAGTACATCTGCTGCTAAAGTTTTGCCCGATCAAGTAGGTGTTTATCATTTCCATGATGGTGAATACGAACTTGAGCAAACTTTAGAACTTACCTGCCCTGATTTACACGGTGCTGCACAAAACCACGACTATGTAGCATTTGGTTGTAGCGACGGCATACTTTTAGCTCACCAACACGATGACGAGTACCACGCAGAAAAAGTAGCAAATATTGATGCCGTTGGCGACTTACGTATTGGTTCTATATACGGCCATGAAGACAGCGAAACCTTTATTGGGGTTGCATCTGGCCACGGTGGCGGCCCTGCGGTAATTGTAAGCATCGACCCAGCAAATGCTGAAATGGAAGAATTCGAATGGCAACTAGCCGATGGCGCAAGTGCTGTATCTTACTCTTTCTCAGCAAATGGCGAGCACTTTTTAGTATTAGACAGCCTAGGCTTTTTAAACGTGCTTGAAGCGCATGCACACGACGACCACACCCACTGGGAGCTAGCAGGCCAAGTTGATATCACTGAAGCAGACGTTGCAACTATGCCTGAAGGCATGAGCTTTAGTATGACAGTGGCACAAAATGGTCAGTTTGCTTATGTAGCCGACCCAATAGCTCAACATGTAGTACAAGTACACCTAGAGGATTTAGAGATTGAAGGTGAACTAGAACTTACATTCCCACCAGCTGCTATTACTTGGTTAGGTATTGCAGAAGAGGAAGAAGAACACGACCACGCACACTAACCTGTACATTACCGAGTTACTCGATAAGTTAGCACCAAAAAGGTTGGCCCCAAGCGCCAACCTTTTTTAATGGCTGGTATTTGCAAAACTTCATCACCAGATCCAGAACATCAATGATAACTAATCCTTTGACTAAAACACCCTAAAACCATACTATTTATGAAAAAAGGAACACTTGTGAATGGATACATCCTTATTACTCATAAACGCATTACTTTACTTTTTCTTACCGCTTTGGGGGATAGCCGGGTTTGTAGACTGGTGTTGCCATAGAGCCACAAACATCGAAAGCACTTCAGGTATCAAAGAAACGTTTATGCACTCGGTGATGGGCCTCCAGATGGGTCTTCCCATCGTGCTTTGTCTTATATTTGATGTAAATGCACTCATTTTACTTATTTGTATTATTACATGGATTTTACATGAGTTAGTTGCTCATATGGATGTAGCTTATGCCTCTCCAAGAAGAGAAATCTCTATTTGGGAAATGCATGCCCACACTTATTTGGGCTCATTACCTTTATATATGCTGTCGAGCATCGTTGTTATTAATTGGGATCATTTTTTAAAACTAATTACCTTTGATCTAAATGGAGAAATGACCTTTAAAATACTCGACAACCCTTACGGCACATCAAGCTACTTACCTGCTTATTTAACATTTATGGCGATTGTATGTATTCTCCCCTACATGGAAGAAAACCTCCGTTGTATTTTTGCTTACTTTAAAGGAAGAAAAGTTTGAACGTCTACATAAATAGTACTGGTCGCTATTTACCAGGAAATCCTATCAATAATGACGAAATTGAAGCTGTATTAGGTTTAATTAATAACAAACCTAGTCGTCTAAAAAATAAGATTTTAAAGTCTAACGGTATAAAAACACGTCACTACGCCATAAACACAGAACAACAAACCGTTGAGAGCAACTGCAATTTAGCAAAAAAAGCAGCTTTAAACTGTATTGAAAACAGTTTTCTACCAAGTAGAAAAATCAAACTTTTAAGTACCGCCACTAGCCAAGGTGATATGGTTTTACCAGGCTTCAGTAGCATGTTGCAAGCCGAACTCGATATTCCTGAAGTAGAAATAAATACAAGTCATGGTATCTGCTCTAGCAGCATGATGGCACTCAAATACGCGTTCGCTAATATCAAAGCAGAGTTAAGTGATAACGCATTAGTAGTAGCAAGCGAGCTTGCTTCTCGACTATTCAAACACTCGCGTTATGAAGCTATTGAAGATGACAGCATTGATTTTAATGCTGAGTTCTTACGCTGGATGTTATCAGATGGCGCCGGTGCTTTACTGCTTGAAAATACCCCTAGATCTAATACTACAAGTTTAAAAATCGAATGGATAAAAAGTTTTTCTCACGCTGACGTTTACGATACCTGTATGTCATTAGGCAAAAGCAAGAATGACGAAATAAAAACCTGGCAAGACTATCCGACTTACGCTGAAGCTGAAAAATCAGGAGCATTACTGCTCAGACAGGACGTCAGATTATTAGATAACATTGTGGCAGTTGGCGTGAACGGATTCTTAAAGCTCATCAGCACTGGCGATGTCAGTGTTGATAAAATCGATCATGTGCTTTGCCACTTTTCATCACACTACTTCAAAGGAAAAATTTTTGAAATGCTAGCACAAGCAGGTACTTTCATCCCTGAAGAAAAATGGTATACAAACCTATATGAACGAGGTAATACCGGCTGTGCTTCATTATTTATTATGCTTGATGAATTTATAAAGACTCATACTTTAAACTCAGGCGATACTATTTTATGCATGGTTCCCGAGTCAGGACGATTTAACTGCGCTTATATGCTGCTAACGGTAGAGAAATAACATGGAACATCACATTCAAACCGAACTTGGTAAAAAATGCCTACAAGAATTACTACAAGTATGGCTTGATTTTGACCGCAACTTATCAAAAGTGCCAATCGTAAAGCGATTAGAAACAGGCAGACTAAGTCAGCAAGATTACTGTCATTTATTACTCAATATGCGCCAACAAGTCATTGAAGGCTCAAGATGGATCAGCCGCAGTGCATCAAGTTTCGACCGTAATCACAGTGATATTCGCTCTAGCGTAATTCATCATGCTCATGAAGAACATCGCGATTACTTAATGTTGGAAAAAGACTATCAAGCAGCCGGAGGTGAGCTAGCAGACATACAAACTGCCGAGCGAAACGTTGGCTCAGAGGCTCTTCACGGCTACCTAATGTACAGTGCAAGCAAACCGAATCCTGTCGCACTCATCGGCGCTATGTGGATCATTGAAGGACTAGGAAACAAAATGTCAATCAAGTGGGCTAAGCTCATTAAAGAACACTTGCAACCATCTATAAATATCACGCGGTTTTTAGAGTATCACGGTAAAAACGATGAAGATCATCTAAAAGAACTTTATCAACTAATTGATCGCGTCGCGTCATCTAAAGATAACGTAGCATCAATCGTTAAAACAGCGAGAGTAGTAGGACGCCTATATTGTCTACAACTTGAAGAAGTCGATAATTATGAATAATCATAAAAGTGCTTACCTAAGAGCAATCAAGGCTGATGACTCTATACCTATAGAGCAAGAAGCCTTGACGCTATGGCACAAAGATTTAGAAAATAGTTTTCGTTGGACGCTAAGACCTATTTTGCAATTTTTATTTGCGATTCTACTTCATATCATTTGGTTTTTAAAAAGACTACCATTACCACAATTTAGCGCTCACTCCTTTTTACAAAAAACAATCTGTTGGTTTTGTAAGAATTTTGTTTCGCCAGAAGCTAACTTACTTATTTTGAGGCACTTTGCTACAGAATCAAATATTTTAAATTTCCTTTCAGAAAACACAAGTCATAGCTATAGAGTTAACTTATACCCGAAAATAATAGACGACATGCTAGAAAATAGCTTTGTTGATCACGACCAAGAATTGTTTGAATCATTTGCGCAACTAGGTAATATTCAATCAAATATTAATGAGTCTACTGAATATCATTGGCATAGTTGGCAACCAATTAATATGAAAGACTTTTTCATAGAACACAAAGCAACACAAGTAATTGATTTTGAAACAGCCCATGCTTTGTTTATGTGCTTATTCTGCTTACTTTTAAAGCGCGACGAATACCGTGATGCTATTAATGGCTTTAACCTCGATCACAGCATAGCAATTAGAATAGGAAAAATAACAAACGATAACTCATTAACTGAGTATGCGTATAATAAATATCCACATTACTTAGTGGGCCCATGGAACTTAGGACAACGATTTTTAATGCACGGCTTTTTTACCGAGCACATGTACGCCAAATTGGAAGCCATAAGACAACAACAAATGGCTTGAACACATAGTGTTGATAGCTTGATTGCCGCAGTAGAAGCTTTTTAAACGTACCTTTATTATTAAACCTCACGCGTGTTTAACCGCTAACCTTTTGGGCTAGAGCCAAAATATTTAATTTAAAATAGCTTCACTTGAATTTAAGATGACAAATTATAATTTGCCATTAAGTTTGACAAAAAATAATTTGCCAACTACTCTGACAAAATATAATTTGTCACGAGGTGTGTTATGAATATCATTGTTGGTCAGGCTGCGAGAAGTACGAACTTTTGGGATAGACCCTATGAACTTGCAGACATATGGGAAGCAATAGACAACGGTAGTCATATTCTTCTTTGCGCCCCTCGCCGTGTAGGTAAAACATCAATAATGTATAAAATAGTTGATGAGCCTAAAGCAAATTATATCCCTATTTATATTGATACAGAGTCTGCTGATTCAGAGGCAGAATTTTGGTCAAAGGTTTTTAATGCACTAATGGAAGAAGACTTTATTGCCAGCCTAAAAACAAAAGCTAAAAACTTCATGGATCAAATTAGAAATATCAATGTTAAATCTATAACGATGGATGGCGTTGAGTTTGGTGATGGCGATAAGCTAAATCACAAACAAGCTTTTTATCGACTAATAAAAGATTTAGATCATGATAAAAAGCTCATTATTATGATTGATGAGTTTGCGCAAACCATTGAAAACATAATAAAGTACGAAGAGCCTAAAAACGCTATTAGCTTACTAAAAGCCCATAGAGAATTAAGGCAAGATCAAAAGTTTTCACAAAAAGTGACCTTTATCTATGCAGGCTCAATAGGTTTAGAAAGCGTAGTGTCCAAAATTGACGCAATTAAACATATTAACGATTTAAATAATATAAAGGTCCCACCTTTAACCCCTGCCGAAGCAGAGCAGTTTACTATCGAACTGTTTCAAAGTGCAAAGATTAAAATCAATCAAGCAGATATTGATTATTTACTTACAACCATACACTGGCTGATCCCGTTTTATATCCAACTCATTACGCAAGAAATTAAAAAAATATGCCGAAGAGGGCAAAAACTTGACCAAACTGTTATTGACCAAGCAATTCATAATGCATTAGATAACCGTAATCACTTTGAGAGCTGGCAAAGTAAACTCAAAACCGCATTAGGTAACAATGAGTATTTATTTAGTAAAGAAGTACTGAATGATATTTCGAACCAAAAAGAGACTAACTTGCTCGATATCCTGAATATAGCCAGTAAACATAACTTAGACGACAGTGAAGCAAAAGATTGCCTGCACTCATTGATATACGATGGCTATATTAACAATAACGACAACAATAAAACCTATCAATTTAACTCTCCAATCTTAAGAATGTGGTGGAACAAAAATGTCGCAAACTAATTACTCACGCTATAAGTACACGCCTGATGAAATTGATGAAAAAGAATTTTTAGCTAAGTTTGTTGTGCGTAATCATGATTTTGACGACATTTTTGATGACATAAAAAACAGTGATTACACAGTTCCTAGCCAACACTTTATAATTGTCGGCCAGCGAGGTCAGGGCAAAACAACCCTGTTAAGAAAAATAAAACTCGCAGTACAAGCAGAGCAAACGCTAGCTGACCTTTTGATCCCGATAAAATTCTCAGAAGAACAATATCAAATTCGTTCGCTTAGCCGCTTATGGGAAGAAGTTGCTGATTACTTACAATGCACAGCTGAAGATGACTTTGCTACAATACATGATGATATGGAAAGCCATTTTGACGATACTGATTACGAACTAAAAAGCTTTTCACACTTAGAAAAAGCAGTAAAAGCGAAAAATAAAAAGCTATTACTGCTGATAGACAACATTGACGAGCTACTAGGCAAATTAAAAGAAAAAGAGCAACGCAGACTCAGAGAAATACTCCTCACATCGCCAACTCTCAAAATCATTGGCGGTTCAACTAAAATGCTCGAGCAGCATTTTGATTACGGAAAACCGTTTTACGAATTTTTTAAAATTATTAAACTTATCGGCTTAAACAAACAAGAGTGTTTTGATTTTCTTGCCAGCATGGGCGATGAGCAGCAAAAGAAAAAAATAGCCTATATTATTAAAAACACCCCCGAGCGCATCGAAACTTTACGCCGCTTAACCGGCGGCGTACCAAGAACAATGGTGATGCTATTTGATATTTTTGTTGATGATGGCGGTAATGCCTTTGATGACTTATTAAAAATACTCGATGATGCTACCCCTTTATATAAACACCGCATGGACGACCTACCTGAAACGTTACAAGATATAACGCACACCATAGCAATGAACTGGGACGGCATCAGCACTAAAGATATTGCAAAAAAAACCCGCTTAGAAAGTAAAACCGTATCTGCCCAGCTTAAGCAATTAGAAACTAAATACGGCATCGTAGAATCTATTTCCATCGGTAAAAATAAGATTTATAAAATTGAAGAACGGTTTTTTAATATTTGGTATTTAATGCGTTTTGGCCGTAAAAAAGATCGCCAAAAAGTCGAGTGGTTAGTTAACTTTTTAACCTCGTGGTGCAGCCCAGAAGATCTTGAACGTAGAGCCAAAGGTTTTATGAGCGCTATTCGCGGCGGTAAAATTCATGAGTCGTACGTTTATCACATGTGTGAAGCACTCAGCTACGCCGGTTTAGATATACACACCGAGCATGAAATGAAAGAAAGCACCAAAGCCTATTTAACTTCAAAAAACTCTAGTTTAGTTAATGACCTTTCAGCGTCAGACAAAGAAATTATTAAAAAAGCGCAACAACTATATAATGAAAAAAAGACCGATGAAGCTATTAAACTACTCATAAAATCGCAAAAAAATAGCGCTGAAATTTTATTTTTCACAGGGTATTTGTATGCAAACAATGGGAACTTTAATGAAGCCGAATATTATTACTTACAAGCTATTGAACGTGGTGCTGACCATGCTGCATTTGGTCTAGGCTTGCTTTATCAACAAGAAGAAAAGCTTGATAAAGCAGAGGAATATTACTTAGTAGCTGCTAAAAATGATGAGCCATTTGCCTTATTTTCTTTAGGTCTTCTCTATAAGCAGCAGGGAAGAATAGAAAAAGCTGAAAGCTACTTTCTTCAAGCCAGTGAATTTGATGATTACCCAGCCCTATTAAATTTGGGCCATTTATACAACGAACAAAATAAGTTCAAGCCGGCCGAATATTACTACTTAAAAGCGATTGAATTTGGAGGCAACATAGCATTATCTTTTTTAGGTCGTATGTATAAACAGCAAGGCCAAATTGATAAAGCTGAAAATTACTATTTAAAAGCCATTAGCGCAAAAGTAGAGGGTGCTGAAAATCAGTTGGCCTGGTTTTATTTTGAACAAAACTGTAATTTAAATGAAGCACTAACGCTTATAAAATGTGGGTATGAACTATGCCCTAATTTTTATAATGCGCATACTTATGCAACCATTTTACTTTGGGGGGAAAATCTACCACAAAGCCATGAGGTGTTTTTAAAATGGCTAGATATGGATGGAGAGCACAGTGATTATGACATTACGCTTTACTTAACCTTGCTTATGGCCAAAAAGCAGCTGTATAAAACAAAAGAGCTATTAGAACTGCCTGAACACGCCTTAAAAGATAAGTGTAAACCTGTTTGGTATGCCTTGATGACCTTAATGCAAGATGATTTTCCCCATGAGCTCACTAAAATGGGCGGTGAATTACAAGAAAGTGTTGATGAGGTTTTGCAGCAAGTGGCCGAATTTGAGAAAAAGTACGCACTGAGTTAAGCGTTATCTAAGTTTTATAAGCTTAACAAAAAAGACGCCATCGCGTCTTTTTTGTTTCCTATCGCCATAAAATAGTTTTATTTCCGGCGCCAGCCGCTCCATACGTCATCTTCTTGGTTGGCTTTTTTCTTCTTTTTCTTACCAGTACCTTCAGGCTTGGCCATTGGCTTTTCGTTTTTAAGCGCCTGTGCGGCATCAAGGTTGGCTTGATTTACAGCAAAACCTGTTACCTCTTCGCGCTCTAAACGAAGTTTGTTTTTCTTCTCAATGATTTTAAAGTGATGGAAGTCTTCATAATCTATTAGTGATAATGCTAAACCTACTTCACCGGCACGGCCACTTCGGCCAATACGGTGCATGTAATCAGCAGGGCTACGCGGTAAGTTAAAGTTAATTACTACTGGTAGCTTTTCAATATCTAAACCACGGGCGGCAATGTCTGTAGCAATCAGTACTTCAATTTCGCCATTTTTAAATTTTTCGATTACTCGAGTACGTTCACTTTGACCTTTATCGCCATGGAACACTTGTGCATTAACACCGCGCTTTTCAAGTTTGCCCGCTAAATGCTCACAGTCTTTTTTGGCGTTGACAAAAATAAGCGCCTGACGCCATTGATGAGCCTTAATTAAATGCGCTAAAACTGTAGTTTTTTCACCCTTATTTACGGTAAATACACGCTGCACTAAAGTGCTTTCGTCTTTGCTTTGTAGTTGTATTTCAACAGGGTCGTTTAACAGCTTTTGCGTTAATAGCTTAACTTGCTCTGGGAAGGTTGCCGAGAACAACATGGTTTGCTTTTTAGCAGGCATTAATGCTAACAGCTCAGCCAGCTCTTCAGTAAAGCCAAGGCTCAACATGCGGTCAGCTTCATCAAGCACTAAAGTTGAAACTTTATCGAGCTTAATGGCATTGCTTGATATTAAATCGAGCAAGCGCCCAGGGGTTGCCACGATAATATCAGCGCCACCGCGAAGAGCCTGCATTTGGGTATTAACCGACACACCACCAAACACCGCTACTGCTTTAATCGCGCCATTAAAGTTCGCTGAGTATGATTTAACGCTATCAGCCACCTGCGTTGCCAGCTCTCGCGTAGGCACTAGAATAAGCCCTGAAACAAAGTTACCTTTGCTCGGCGCTTTATTAGCACCTTGCGCTAAAAACAGCGTTTGTAGCATAGGTAATGCAAACGTGGCCGTTTTACCCGAGCCGGTATTCGCCCCTGCAATTAAGTCACTGCCCGCCAAGATACTTGGAATTGCTTTAGCTTGAATTGGCGTAGGCTGGGTATATTCCAGCTCGGTTAAACGAGCTAATAGCTCAGGAATTAGGCCAAGCTCGTTAAAATTACTAGGATTTGCGGCTGAGGTCATAAAAGGTGCGGGCTCATTACTAAAAATAGCCTGTAATTTTAGCGTATTTAGCAACTATTAAGTAGAGGTTAGTGATTTAAATAATATTTAGCTACAAGACGCTTGCGCGTCATTTTTATTTAACAGTAACTAAAAACCCTAGTTACGCTTATCTAGCTCTACCTGTAACCTAGCTTTTGTTTCTTTTAAGTAGTTTATATAAGGATATGAGTCATCTGCAATGGCTAATGCAGACTCCATCTGTTCAAGTGCTTGGCGAGTATCACCCTGCATTTCATAGCCATAAGATAAAGCTGAAAGCGCATCGACTGATTTTGGGTGGTTTTTTAAATTGTACTTAAACACCTCAATAGCACGGGTAAACTGCTTGCTGCCCGTTAGGTTATAACCGAGTGATCTAACAGCACGGTCTGGTGGAGATATCTGCTCGCCCCATTGCTGAGATAAGTTTTGATAATAAGCATCAATAGAGGCTACATCGTCAGTTAAAGCACTTATGGGCATTTGCTTAGGTAAAAACAAATTGTGATAAGCACTAAATACACCTGCTACAGACGTAAGGTTATGCGACACACCTGCAAATGCATCACTAAAGAAACGCAAATATGCCAACTTATTCGATTGCAATGATTGTTGTAAGTCATCGTACCTTTCACGCATGATGCCAGCTTCTTCGCCGATATTTATATAAACGTAATTGTTAAGGTCTTTGCTTTTAGCTAAAAACGACTTTGTATTTTTTACCGATGCGCCATAGTTCCACCAAACCGCAGGGCTATACGCAATATGTGCTTGGAATAACTCAGGCTTTGCCTGCAACGCATATAACGAAAATACACCACCCGCAGAGGCACCAGCAATAACCTTATAGTCATGCGTACGATAATTCTTATTTACTAAAGGAATGAGCTCTTGCTCAAAGAACGCTAAAAACTTTGCAGCACCGCCCCCTTCACCAACTGGGCCCTGTGGCTCTTTATTCACGGTAGGATACATATCTCTAAGTCGGCTAGTGTTTTCAATAGCGACAATAATAACTTCAGGTGCACGATTATCATTTTGTAAACGCTCAATAACAGCACTGGCAAGCGGTATATTACCCGCGCCATCTAGGCGATATATCACAGGGTAAACTTTATCGGGGTTAGTTTGGTAGCTTTTAGGTAATTGAACGACAACGCTGCGTTCTTCATTTAAAACAGTCGATTTAAATGTATGTGTGTGCTGAGAATAATCTACGGTTTGTTGTTTGGTGTTAGGTTGTGCCAAGGCACTTTGAGAACTAAAAATATAAAAACTAGCAAAGCAGAGAGCTGTAAATAAACGCATAACTAATCCCTTAGAGAATAATGAGTTACTTAAGTTAACAGAGTTTCAGGCACAAAAAAAGCGCGTTACGCGCTTTTTTTAAATTAATGAAGTTTCATTAACCCATTGATTTTACTCAACAGTTACACTTTTTGCGAGATTTCTAGGCTGATCTACATCAGTGCCTTTAATCACCGCTACATAGTATGAAAGTAACTGTAGTGGGATTGTATATACCACTGGTGCAATCACGTCATCTACGTGGTTTACGTTAATTACACGCATTGTCTCGTCTGATTCAAAGTGTGAGTCTTTATCAGCGAATACATAGATGATGCCGCCACGAGCACGTACTTCTTCTACGTTTGATTTAAGCTTTTCAAGCAATTCATTGTTTGGTGCTACAACAATAATTGGCATGTCAGCATCAATAAGCGCCAGTGGCCCATGTTTAAGCTCGCCCGCTGCGTAGGCTTCTGCGTGAATGTACGAAATCTCTTTAAGCTTAAGCGCACCTTCCATCGCAATTGGGTATTGTGAACCACGACCTAAAAACAGTGAGTGGTGCTTATCAGCAAACTCTTCTGCTAGGTCTGCAATACCATCAGCAAGTAATAATGCTTCTTCTAATTTGTTTGGTAAGGTTTTAATTGCGTTAACAATCACGCTTTGATCTAAGCCCTTCTCTTGCGCTACAGATGCAGTAAGCATTAACAAACCAACTAATTGCGTGGTAAACGCTTTAGTAGACGCAACACCAATTTCAGCGCCGGCTTTGGTCATAAATGCAAGGTCTGATTCGCGCACAAGTGATGAACCAGGCACGTTGCAAATGGTCACTGAGGCCATGTAGCCTTGCTCTTTCGCTAAACGAAGTGCAGCTAGCGTATCGGCTGTTTCACCTGATTGTGAAATAGTCACAAGTAGACTATTTTCATGCACGAACGATTGGCGATATCTAAATTCAGAAGCAATCTCAACATTACAGCTTACACCGGCAAATTGCTCAAGCCAGTAGCGGGCAACCATACCTGAGTGATAAGAGGTACCACAGGCAATAATTTGTACGTGTTTTACGTCTTTAAAAATTTGCTGCGCACTATCGCCAAATGCATCAATGGCAACGCGATCGTCATTTAAACGTCCGTCTAATGTATTACGTACAGCAAGAGGTTGCTCGTAAATCTCTTTTAACATGTAGTGACGGTATTCACCTTTACCAGATGCATCTTGGGTGATGTTTGACTCAATCACTTCACGCTCAACGGCGTTACCATCTGCATCAAAGATTTCTACGCTGTCACGAGTAATTCGTGCTACATCGCCTTCTTCAAGATAAATAAAGCTGCGTGTTACTGGCAATAATGCTAACTGATCAGAGGCAATAAAGTTTTCGCCAAGACCTAAACCAATTACCAGTGGGCTGCCTGAACGAGCTACAATAATTTCGTTATCATTAGCTTTATCAAATACCACGGTACCAAAGGCACCTTCAAACTGTTTTACAGCCGCTTGCACAGCCGCTAATAAAGTAGTGTGTTGCTGGCGAAGTTGATGAATTAAATGCACCATCACTTCGGTATCTGTGTCAGATAAAAATTCGTAGCCGTCACCTTTTAGCGCTTCACGCAGGCTTGCATGGTTTTCAATAATACCATTATGCACTAAGGCTATTTCGCTGTTTGAGATGTGCGGATGAGCGTTTGCTTCTGTTACGCCGCCATGGGTTGCCCAGCGTGTGTGCGCGATACCTGTTGTGCCCTTTACATCGGCATTTTCAAGTGCGTTTTCAAGGTTAGCAACTTTACCAACCGCTTTTACGGTGTTCAGCGTGTTGCCTTCTAAAAGAGCTACACCCGCTGAGTCGTAACCACGGTATTCAAGGCGCTTTAAACCTTCTACTAAAATTTTATTTACTGGACGTTCTGCAACAGCCCCAACGATTCCACACATAGTATTCTCCATTTGCACGTGCCAAAACTAAAGCTTTAGGCCGTATGTGTTATTTAATATTTAAATGTCCATCGCAGGTGTTGTCGGCCTGCAATAAACACGAATTTATAAATTTAAAGCTCAGCGCAAATCAACTGCACACCGCACGCCTCGATGGCTTGGCGTGTATCAAGCGCCAAATTGCTATCTGTGATGAGTGTAGTCACTTGCTGCCAAGACAATTCTAAATTGGGTATTCGACGACCTATTTTTTCAGACTCAACCAGTACAATTACTTCACGAGCAGCGCCGGCCATTACTTGGCTTAAACCCACCAGCTCATTAAAAGTGGTAGTACCGCGCTCAACATCAATGCCATCGGCACCAATAAATAGCTGGTCAAAGTCATACGAGCGTAAAACGTTCTCCGCAACTTGGCCTTGGAACGACTCAGAATGCGGGTCCCAAGTGCCACCGGTCATCAAAAGAGTTGGCTCGTTTTCCAGCGCTAATAATCGGTTGGCGACCTTAATGGCATTGGTCATCACCACTAAACCGCGCTTATTTCCCAGCTCAGGGATCATCGCCGCCGTTGTGCGGCCACTGTCGATTATTATGCGGTTATGATCTTTGATCAGCCCAGCTGCGGCTTTAGCTATCGCTACTTTACGTTTTGAATCAATATCATCACTGACGATTTCTTGTGGCAACGCAATTGCACCGCCATAACGGCGCAAAAGCAAGCCGCTTTTTTCAAGCGCTGTTAGGTCTTTACGAATGGTTACTTCAGAGGTTTGAAACTGTTCAGCTAAAATATCTACGGCTACCTCACCTAACTCATTAACTTGAGTAAGAATAAGGTGACGACGTTGCTGGGTGTTTCGTTTAGTCATTAAGCAAACCATTTAAGTTTCGTTTCGAAAGTTAGGGGATTTTAAACGAAACAACATAAATGGCAAGGTGTAGATCAAAAAAAGCGCAAAATGCGCTTTTTATTAACCCCAAACAGTGAATTTAAAACGCATTTAAAACTATTGCATTACATTCAATCACTGAATTTCAATTGTAATTATTTCACTAGTCCTGCTACCTAAACGTTTAACTACAACCGTATTATTGATTTTATCCACATAAAAGTTTGGTCTGATCACACTAAAGTCAAACGTTGTAGAGCTTAGGCTAGAGCCATTAACATCATCTATATCGATTTCATTGAATGTTGTATTTATTAAGTTATGGCTGCTCCAGAAAATTTTACCGTTTACAACATCCCAGTTAGTATTTTTTTCTTTCGACAGAATTATCTGCAGTGGGGTCATTGTTTTTAAATTAACATTAAAACGAGACAACTTGCCCGTATTGTCACCTAATATATAACCGTCTTTAAATTGTCGGACGAAACGATACCCTTCAAAAAGAATAGATTGTGTTTCTTCCTTAATAGAATATTCAAAAACTATCCATTCACCATTACTTTTTCTGGTGTACAAAATAGACTTTTCATCTTCTGAGAAAGCAACATCACCAATCAATTCATCTTCTTTTGATATATAGGTTAAATTGTTATTAAGCGTATTGAGTATAGCAATACGGCCTTGGAGTTTAATTAATACATGTTGCCCCGACAAAGCTGGAGCTATTAGCTCAAGCGACTTTTTCGTACTTAAAAACACCCTCTTTTCATTTGGCTTTTGTTTTTTATAAAAAACTAAATCGCTTACATCGTTAAGCTTCTCGATCACCCAAACCTTATCACCTAAGGGTTGATAATCTACAATATAGCGTTGCCCTGATTGCTCACCATGAAATAATTCGATATCTTTAAAATTACTTAACGGCAATTTTTTTTCAGTAATTGTACTGATTTCATAGGTATCTCTAATAGCAAACAGCATGTTTGGGCTTACCACATCAAGTGAGATAATATTTTTGCCCGTATTATTAATAATTTCATCTAAACGCCCAGTTTTAACATTTATTTTAGCTAGCTTGTTATCGTCTAATAAAACAATGTGTTCATCATCAAGCCAATGAACATCATAAATAACCTCATTTTGATCATACTGAAAAAGAACACTGCCCGTTTTTAAATCTAATACCCGAATATAATTACGCTTGCTATCCAAATAAACTCGAAGTACAACCAACTTGCTTGAATTTGGTGAAATATCAGCTCGGCTATCATGTTCTCCATTTTGAGAGACAGAAGTAACTTCTTCAACCAAACCAGCGTCAGCATTGAATTTATAGTTAAGCATTGCGCTTTCTCTACTTTTTTGAGCTGAAAAATAAATAGCCTTACTTTCATTCTTATCGATAAAAACATCAGAGATAAAATAAAAATGTGTCGTTAAAACATCTATTTCATACTTTTTACTTGTAAGATTTACCCGCTTCAATGACGAAGCCTCACCGACATTATCAGAGAAGAATAAGTAATTTCCATCACGTGAGAAAGCCAATCCCCCAGGTAACCTTGTATCATCAATTAGCACTTTTACTGTTTGACTAACTTGATCTTTTAAATAAATTTGATAGTTATTTCCACGCCTTGCTTTACTCGTAAATGCGATAAACCGACCATCATTCGAAACTACCAGCACTTTTTTATCAGAGATAATCGAGTCAATAACTTTTGTAATGACATGTGATTCGTCATCAATATTTTCATATATAAAATAGGCTAACGAAATCAATAAAGCTATAATTGCAAAAAGCAGAAAAGTTTTCGTTTTTTTTGTGTTGTTACTTTCTGTGGAGCTCAGTTTTTTACTGTCTTCTGAAACTGACAATGTAGAAAATTTAGAGACAGGACAAATTAATTTATATCCACGTTTAGAGAGCGATTGAAGGTATTTAGGATTCTTATGATCGTCATTCAAAACTATGCGTATTTTACTAATAATACGCCGTACAGCTGCATCTGACACACAACGACCTTGCCATAGATTTTCATGTAATTCATCCATTGAAATATACCGCTCATGATGCTCAATAAAATACACCAATACGGCAAAAACTTTTGGCTCTAGCACAACAGATAGCTCATTAACTCGAAGAGACATTTCGTCTGTGTCTAAATAATACTCACCTAATTGAATCAACATACGTCTATTGCAGCTTTTAACGACCCATTTTTTTACTTAGCCCAATCATAACCTATGCACTTTTTCATTACTACACCCCTTTAACCTATTGATTTAAAACATAGTCACAACTTAGTTACCGTAAAATTATTTATGTATTATTGCCTAATTAATTTGTTGAAGTATTTTCGTTGAAAAAAGGAATAACTATGAAACTTACATCTAAACTAATCTATCAAGGGTTGATAGGTTTATCTGTCGTTATGCTTATCTCTGGCTGGCAATTAGGCTTTGCAGATAATGCCGAAGTTATATCAAAAGACTCTGTCACCATTGCAAAGGTTGAGCGCGGTGATTTTTCAATAAAGGTGGATGGCTATGGTTCATTGCAATCAATTAATAAACGGCTGCTTACTGCAACTAGCAATGCAGTAGTTGACGAAATAAAACTAAAAGCGGGTGCCGTGGTTAACCATGACACGGTGATCCTCACTTTAAATAACCCCGAACTAGAAAGTAAGCTCCGCTTGGCGTTAGCAAAACTTAAAAATGCCAAAACCCAAAAACGACAAACCGTATTACTACAGCAACGTGAGTTGTTAAATAACGAGTCAACCGTGTCAGAGCTAAAAGCACAATCTGAAATTGCCATGTTACAAGTTGAAGCAGAACGCACACTGGCTAAATCTGGTATTGTCTCTGGGATCAGTGCTAAGAAAAATGAACTCGAAGCCAAACAGCTATTAAAGCGTATTAACCTTGAAGAATCTAAGCTTGATAAATTAGCACAGATGCAAAAAGAGTCGCTTTCAATTCAAGATGATTTAATAGCCCAAGCGCAAGACGAGTTTGATGTCGCCAAATTAATGGTAGAACAACTTTCAGTTAAAGCGGGGATGAATGGTGTTATTCAACGCTTGCCTTTAAGTTTGGGGCAAAGTGTCACCGCAGGTTCTGAACTGGCGCTAATAGGGAGCCTATCCCCTTTAGTTGGTGAAATAAAAGTACCGCAAATTCAAGCTCATTTAATTCAGATAGGTATGACAGCCCAAATTAGCACGTTGAATGACCAGGTGCGCGGCCAAGTAGTGCGTGTAGATCCTGTGATAAGCGACGGTGCTGTGCAAATTGATATTGAGCTCGAAGCTTCAGAATCAGACACTATGAAACCCATGCAACAAGTCGATGCGACTATTTTTGCCGATGTACAAAAAGAAGTGAATTATATAAAACAACCAACAGGTGCAAGCGAAGGCAGTTATGGCTCATTATTTAAACTCACAATGGATAACAAAGCAGTTAAAGTTGAAGTGCAATACGGCAAAGCATCTGGCCAGCTCATCCAAGTGTTGTCTGGGCTTGAGCCTGGTGAACAAGTCATTATTTCTACATTAGATATCCCCACTGAAACAACAACAATAAAAATTGCTGGTTAAGGAAGAATAATATGAATACTGAAATTTTAAGAGTTAATAACCTAAGCAAGTCTTTTTCTAATGGCGAACAAGTCAGTCAAATTTTAAAAGGGATTAGCTTTACCGTGTACGACGGCGAATTTATTTCTATTTCTGGGCCTTCTGGCTGTGGTAAGTCAACGCTATTGAATATTATGGGCCTACTCGACACTCCGCAAAGTGGAGAATACTACATTGACGGATTACTCGTCTCAGATATGGACTCAAACCAACGCGCGAAAGTACGCGGTAATCGCATTGGCTTTGTATTTCAATCGTTTAACTTAATTGACGAAATGACAGTACTTGAAAATGTCGCTTTACCATTAAAATACCGTGGTGACTCGCTATCATCACGTCATGCAAGAGCATTAGATTGCCTAGAAAAAGTAGGTTTGGCTGATAAAGCTGATTTACACCCAAATCAAATTTCTGGTGGTCAACAACAACGCGTATCGATTGCACGCGCACTAGCTGGTGATTCTGGCATCATGCTGGTCGATGAGCCCACAGGTAATTTGGACTCAAAAAACGGCGATGCAATCATGGCGTTAATAAAAGACCTTAATCAGCAAGGCACCACCATTGTATTGGTTACCCATGATCCGCGTTATGCCGACATGGCTACGCGCAATATCCAGTTGAGAGACGGTACTGTGGTTGCCCAAAGCGATGAACTCGCGCCAAGCACACCTACAAATGTAGAACAGGCTATTGAACCATGTTAAATACTGCCTACAATACCTTTAAACGTGCCAAACAATATTATTTTACTACTGTATTTACACTGGCATTAACGCTCTCTATGGTGCTGAGTTCATTTAGCTTAGTTGATCTAGTATTTTTCTCACCGTTGCCTTATCAACAAAGTGATAACTTATATTTGCTTGAAGGTACTATTAACTCCAAAGGCTATTCAGGGCCTGCTAGTAATTCAAAAGTAATGAGCTACATACAGAGTGAAAACACCGCTTTTACTGATGTCGCCACTTACCATAAATGGACTGACTACAAACTGCTAGATAAACCAACAAGACCTGCTGTGGACGTAATACTTGCCACACATAATTTATTTGATTTACTCGGCGTACAAGCAAAACTTGGTCGGTTATTTAACAAATCAGAAGCGCTCGGTACTCAGCAAATGTCAGTCGTTTTAGGCTACCGCGCTTGGCAAACCCACTATAATGGTGATCCGAATATTGTTGGTAAAAAAATACAACTCAACCAACGTCGCTTTACCGTTGTAGGCGTTGCACCTGACGATCTCGTATTACCCTCATACAGCAATATAAATGATGCAATATGGCTTCCCATTGATGTTGACGAAGCTTTTAACCCTAAAACATCAAATGGCTTTATGGGTGCATATAAGAACGTTGTTAGATTTAAACCCGCAATCTCAGAGCAAGAAATTAGTAAACAATTAAGTGATTTATCACTCAAAGGTGCGCAGTTGCACGCGCCTAATATTTTAAAAGACTTTGCTGTCAATGCGCGTGTTACTGCATTTAATGATGCACTTAGGGGCGACAGCGGGAAGATTGTATTAATGCTATTATTGGGTGTGTGCTTATTAATGCTCATTGCTCTTATCAACCTTTCAAGTATGCAGCTCGCTAAAGCCATTACGCGCATCAAACCCCTTGCAATCAGCTTTGCATTTGGGGCAAGCAAAAAACAGCTCATTATTGAAACACTCAAACATAATGTTTTACTCATTAGCATTGCGGTGTTACTTGCGTTAACACTTACTCAAATCGGCTTTATCGTTATTCAAAACCTAGCAGCTGACGCCATTCAACGTTTAGACACGCTTTCTCTTAGCTTTAATACTTTGTTATTTTCGGCATTTTTAATTACTAGTATTGCCTCACTTTATTCATTTATAGAACTTAGTGTAGTGAAAGAGCAAAACTTAATGAGCAGCCTACAAAGCAGCGGTAAAGGAACGGGTAAGCAAATGAGTTCAGCCACCAGCCATTTACTTGTTGGGCTGCAAATTTTGTTTTCGTTTTTAGTATTAACCACTGCTAGCCACGTAGTTTTAGTAACTCTTTCTGAAGCACTCAGAGATAACGGACTGGATACACAAGGTAAATATTCATTAACAATAAACTATAGTAATGTCGATAAATCCGACGAACGTATTAATTTACACAAAGCAATTAGCCAGCGGTTGCTGGCGCTTAATAATGTAAGCAGCTTAGCTGTGTCATCCGAAATGAGGCTGCCAAAAACGGTTAATGTCAATCAAATATATAACGAAGCTGGACAGTATATTGCCCAAGCACGTAATAGCTTAGTAACTGCCAATTACTTTACTGAACTTAACTTAACGATAACGAGTAATGGCTTTGCCAAAGGGGATGAACAACTCGAAAACCCACCGATCATTATCAATCAGCGCCTTGCAGATTTACTTAATAAAAACAGTAATGAAGTACTAAACAGTAAAGTGAGTTTTGATAATAAAAGATACTACTCAATCATAGGCATTGTCAGCAATACCTATGTGCCTGGCAGCCCTGAAAGTGAAGACTTTGAAGTTTTTACCCCTAAAGATTACCCTGGTTGGCAACAATTTACGTATTTAATTACTGTTACAGATGAAAATAATGCAATTGCCGATATTCAACAAGCAGTATTAGAAATAGATCAACGATTAGACATTAATAACATAGCCTCTTTAACAAGTATGTTTGATGAAAAAAGGCAGCGTCACTTAAATGCAGCATGGCTGGCTATTGTGTTGGCATCAACATCGCTGCTGATGGTGTGTATTGGCACAAACGGTATTGTTAGCTATTTAGTTAAAGTGCGCAGATATAGCTTAGGCGTAAAGCTTTCTATGGGGGCTGACAATTATAGGTTGCTCAAAGAAAGTTTATTAGAACTCATGCAACCCATAACAATGAGCTTAATGTTAGCCTTTTCGTTGGCATTTTTAATTATAGGCTATTGTATGTCATTACCTGGGGTTGACCTGCCTATAGACTGGTGGTTAACAACGGTAATTTGGCTGGGTTTATTAGCGATATCAGTACTTGCCAGCTTTTTTCCGATCAACCAAACGTTACGACAAGATCCAATAAAGGCATTACGAAATGAGTGAAACTGAGACTCTGGCGACTCATACCTACAATTGAAGTTATAAATAAACACCCGACTTTAATCTATTCTGCGTAAAGTCGGGTTTCATTGAATTACGGTCAACAACTGATAATCCCGTTTGGTTAGCAGCTAATTTTGCTTTATCATCAATACATACTCATTAACTCCCTAAAACGATGACTCATCTAACTCAATTTAATAGCCTAGAAAAACCACTGATTGAGCAACGCAAAGTCGCCCATGAGACTTGCCGGTTGTTTGCAAAGAGCCCCAGCAAAGGCAATTTAAAACGTATTAAGAGCATGTTTGCAAAGTGTGGCGAAGGCGTGATTATTGAAGCGGGATTCCACTTAGATTACGGCTCGCAAGTACAAATTGGTGATCGTACTTTTATAAACATTAACTGTACGGTGTTAGATGCTCCTATTAATGAGGGGGCGATAAGCATTGGCGACGATTGTTTAATCGGCCCAAATGTTCAGCTTTTGGCTGTATCCCATGCAGTTAACCCCACAGAGCGGCTCAATAAAGAGAACTTTGCAGCACCGATTACTATCGGCAATAACGTGTGGATTGGCGCGGGAGTTATCGTTTTAGCGGGTGTTACCATTGCTGATAACGCTGTCGTGGGCGCTGGGGCGGTAGTGACTAAAGATATTGCTGCAAATACTGTGGTTGCTGGTAATCCCGCAGTGAAAATTAAAGATATTTAAAGAGTTATATCGTAGGTCGTCATTTATGGCGACTATAATATCAAAGGCCTCTCGGTAAACGAAAGGCCTTAGTTAGAAGATTGTAACTAATTTTTTTATTCATCACGTAAGATAAGCGACGGCCTTGTACTGGCGGCTTTAAAGGCGAGGCTTGCAACAGTCAGCCAAGTAATCGCAGCTACAACTAATGCTGATAAACCATAAACCCAAATAGGTTGCCCTATGCGGTCATTAAAACTATTTAGCCAATTATCTGTTAACCAATAAGCGAGCGGTATACTTACGACTAAGCTCAGTGACACCAGTTTTAAATAAGACGCGCTTACTGATGTTACTAATTGGATGACAGTTGCTCCTAGAACCTTTTTAATCGCCAACTCTTTTTGCTGTGAAAGCACAGTTTGAGATACTAATACCGCAAGACTAATAACGGTTAGCAATGTGCTCAAAATTAATAACCATTTTGATAAAGTTGTTATCCTATGCTCATTTTTATAATTTTTTGCATAATCATCGTCAAATCGGCTCACTTCAGCATCAAGAATGGCAAAACGTGATGTTAATAAAGCAAGGATCTGCCTTTTTAAATCCTCAAATACAGCATCATCGCTTAACTTTATAACAATATTGCCATGACCATTTGGCAAGTAGTTGCGGCCTAGGTTAAAAGAAAGCGGTGTCATTTTATGTTTAGCCGAGCCAACTTTCACGTCAGCAACAACACCAACAACCGTGGCGCTTAAGTTGGCTTCTGCATTACTGAGTGTCATACCAATCACTTGCTGCATCGACTCATACCCTGCTAAATGCACCATAGACTCAGTGACAATTAACGCAACGTGCTCAGAGCCATCCGCCTGCTTTTCAAACCAATCACTTTGAAAGTCGCGGTTAAAGTCTCTACCCGCTAGCAATTTAAGCCCTAATGCTTCAACCACATCAAAACTGGTTACCACTGAAGGGGCAATCCCATCAACTACTTGCCCATTTGGCCAAGTTAGTTGCACACCTCCGCGTACTTGCTCAGTAAGGTTTATGTCGGTTGCACTTAGTGACACAACACCTGGTAACTTATTCATTGCTGATATTACCCGTGCGTTATCTTTATCAAAAAGTTGTGTGGTTGGAATGTTTTTAACAATGAGTCTATTTTTGGTTTGATAGCCCACATCCATGTTAGCAACAAAATTAAGTTGCAACTGAGCAATAACAAATACAATAAATATGAAAGTTGCTAAACCCGCCTGAAAGCTCAGTATGCCTTTAACAAGTAGCCCTAAATGATACTGATAATGCGTTCTTACCAATAATTTCACATCTACATTTGCAACCACTACGCCTGCATATATACCATTAAATAAACCGATTACACAGGTTATAAAAATAGCCATCAACACCGTTGATTTATTAAGCACAAACGAAATATTCGACTCAACGAGTTGATTAAAATAGCTCTGGCTCAACTCAACAAATGCCAAAGACATCAATACAGCACAGCCAGTAAGTACAATTGACTCAACGATAAACAGCCGAAAAAGCTGACCTCGACTGGCACCTATCGCCTTTTTAATCGCTATTTGTTTGGCAGTCCTGCCAACACTGACTAAGTTAAAGTTGATAAAATTACAGGTTATTTGCAAAAAAATAATAAAGATAAGTCCACACGCAATGGCAACCGCAGTGATTGACCCTGCTGCTTTCATTTCATAAGTTGAGCGGCCTTTTAAATAAATATCACTGATATTTATTAATTTATATTGCACTGTTTTGTGCTCTGCTGACTTTGTTGTTAAATACTGCTCAAACAACTTATTTTCAAGCGCAGTAATATCTGTATCGACTGCTGTTTTAATATAAACGTAGCCATGGGGTTGTTGTTCAAGTGTTGTAGGAAATGCTGTGAGTACGTCAAACGCAAAGTGCGTTTGCGCAGGTAAGTCTTTAAATATAGCGCCAATTGTGTAGTTTTGTTCATTTGCACTTAGCCGCTCACCTACCACATTAATATCAGCGAATAACCGGATAGCTTCAGATTCACTAATCGCAAGTTGATTAGGTGTATTCAGCACCTCATCTATATCACCACGCACAACATCTAGATTAATAAATTTCGATAAGTTATTTGACGCAAAATAAACGTTTTTTAGCTTCACTTTAGTGTCGCTGTTGTTTATGCCGACATAGCTTACTTCTGAATAAAAATGGTGACCGACATACCCCATAAATTCAGCCGGTATTAAACCAAATACGTCTTCAACATCCGTATCATTTAATAGTGATTGCGCCACTGCTAAATCGCGCATCGGCATTAATGTATCGAAACCAAAACTGGTAAAGTCTACGTGCGCTCTATAAACCCGTTGTTTATCCGGCTGATTACTATCATAAGAGAGTTCATGCTGTACAAATAAAGCAAGTAAGATAACTGCTGCCAACCCAGCACTATAACTCACAAAGTGGAGCCAAAATAATCGAGTCGCTTTTGTTCTTATTGAGGTAACTAATTGTTCCAAAATGATCATCCTTGTCAGAAATATATATCAAAAATAAAAGCGAGCTACCAAGATGTGATTGTGAGTTTTGGCAGCTTTCTTTTTAACTATTGATCAGATAGGGTTTTTACTCATAGCGTAGAGTAAGTGATGGCCTTGTACTCGCCGCTTTAAAGGCGAGGCTTGCAACGGTCAGCCAAGTGATCGCAGCAACACTTAGTGCGGCAATTAAATAAACCCACAACGCTTGATCAACACGCTCGTTAAAATTAGCAAGCCAGTCACCCACCAGCCAATAAGTTAGCGGGTAAGCAATCACAATACTTATCGCTACTAAAATCAAAAACTCTTTTGCCAGTAGGTTCATAATGCTTATGCGTGATGCGCCAAGTACTTTGCGTACAGCGACTTCTTTTTGACGACGTAATGCGGAGAACGACGCTAATCCAAAGATTCCAACACATGTAAGTACTATTGCTAACCCTGAGAATATTTGTACCAGTTTAAAAATGCTTTCTTCGACTTCAAAGTTTTGCTGATAGTCTGCATCCATCAATGTAATTTCTGGTTCATTTTTTAAATCAAATGCTTGTATTAAGTTGTTGATCTCGTTGTATACATCACTCATTTTATCTAGCTTACTATTTATAACTAAATCAACTGTCGTTTGTGCACTCCAGCCACACGAGAATGAAATAGGTACCCAAGCTTCTGTGGCAGATCCCACCTTTACATCAGCAACAACACCCACAATAGTCGCGGTAATATTGTCGTATTCGCTGGTAACTAGCATACCAATTACGTCTTCTGGGTTTTGGTAGCCCGCTCTTTTAACCATTTTCTCAGTAACAATTAATGCCATTGCTTGTAAGTCTGAATCGCCAACATTATGCAACCAATCCGTTTGATATTCAGTTGAAAAGTCGCGCCCAGCTAGTAACGTTAAACCCAACGTTTCAACAACTGAGAAACCACTACCAACTGTAGGCATCAAGCCTTCTTCGGTGTGCCCGTTAGGCCATGTAAAGCGATATTCTTCACCAAAACTATCTGTAATATCAGAATCAACTGTCGTCACTTGATTAACACCTGATAATTGACGGATTTTATCGACTACTATGTGCTCTTTATCCATCATGGTGTCACTATCTAATGAATGCACAACAATACGACCATCAGGTTGATAACCCGAATTTATAGATTGTAAAAGCGTAAGCTGATTTAAACACAGCAAAGTTCCTGCTATCAAAGAAACAGCTATTGCGGCCTGAAAAGTTAATAACCCCTTACGAATGATAATTGCACTGCGCCCATTTTTAAGTTCGCCACTTAAAATGGTATTTAAAGGCGCATTAGCAACTAAGTAAGCAGGATAAAATCCTGATATCAGAGTTAGCCCCAATATAACCGCTATCATTACAGTTATTGATTCAGCATCAAACTGTAAGCTAAATGGCCTATGTGATAATTCATTAAATACTGGAATAAATAGCTCGACCATACACAATGCAATTAGCATTGATAGACTGATCAACAATAGTGCCTCAACAAAAAATTGTATAACTAGTTGTAGCTTAGTCGCGCCAAGGGTTTTTCTGATGGCTATTTCTTTAGTACGATGCAATAGCTGGGCAACTGATAGGTTTGTGAAATTGGCAGCTGCAATTAATAGTAATAATAAGCTCAAACCAATGCTTATATTAACCAAAGTTTCTGAGCCACCAGGTTTAAAGTCAAATGATGATTTAGCAAAAAAATAAATATCAGGCATGACAACCAGTCGATACTTTAATTGGCTATTTTTTAATGAGTACTGAGAAATCATAGTACTCGCGAATAACTCTTCCAGCGCTTTAATATCTGCAAACTCGTTAGTTTTGATATAAATATAGCCTGATGTATCACCAAACTCAGTTAGGTCTAACGGCATTAATGTATCAAAAAGGAAATGACTGTTATCTGGTAAATCTTCAAATATTGCGGCAACAGTTATATTCTTCTCACCATCGCTGAACACCTTACCTACAGCATTAGATTGTCCGAATAAACGCGCTGCTTCACTGACACTCAAAGCAACTTTATTAGGTGTAGAAAGCGCTGTCTGTAAATTACCAAATCGAGTTTTTATTGCTAAGAATTGCTCTATGTTTGATGTTGCAGCATAAAAGTTTCGTAAATTAAATTTATTACTCTTCACCTGTATTTGATCAGTCGCCATTTCATAATCTATCACGTCAGACAGAATAAAGATGTCCTCTATATCTTTATGTGATTTTAGCTTCTGTGCTATCTCACTGCTTGTTAAAGGGATTACTTCATAACCAATAGCACTTAAGTCTAAATGTAAGCGGTAGACGCTCTCATAATTTGGATGATTTTTATCAAACGATAGCTCATATCGAGCAAACAGTGCCACTAAAATAGCCGCAGCTAAGCCAACACTTAGTCCTAAAATATTTAATATAAAATGCTGTTTTTGTTGTTTAAATGTTCTTAACGCAGTGACTAAATAATTAATAACCATGTTAAGCAACCTCACCTGCGGCTTGCTGCGCAACATTTGCTTTATCGAGCATTACTTGGCCATCAAGTAGACGCACTAAACGTTCTGCATACGCGCCCTCTTTTTCTGAGTGAGTCACCATAATAACCGTAGTGCCTTCGCGGTTTAATTCGCGCAGCATTGCCATCACTTCATCACCATTTTTAGAGTCTAAGTTACCCGTTGGTTCATCGGCTAAAATAAGTTTTGGGTTAATCACTAATGCACGGGCAACAGCTACCCGTTGCTGTTGACCACCTGATAACTGCTGCGGTAAATGCTCGCCTCGGTGATCAATACCCACGCGTTTTAAAATGGCTTCAACACGCTCTTTACGCTCACCTTTTGATATTTTTTGATACTGTAATGGCAGCTCTACGTTTTCAAATACAGTGAGCTCATCAATTAAATTAAAGCTTTGAAATACAAAGCCGATTGATGCTTTACGCAGTTCAGCTAATTGTTTTTCGCTATAGCCTGCTATGTCAGTTCCGGCAAAGTCAAAGCTGCCTGTGGTCGGTGAATCAAGCATCCCCAAAATAGATAGCAGCGTTGACTTACCACAGCCAGACGGGCCCATAATCGCTAAAAAGTCACCTTCGTTTACGGTTAAGTTGATATTGCTCAGCGCTGTTGTTTCTACATCTTGAGTACGAAATACACGGCTTAAATTAGTTAATTTGATCATGGTTATTTTCCTTAAAATTGTAGTTGCTGTGCTTTATCAAAGTTGCTGTAGCTTGAGGTAATCACCTGATCCCCTGCATTGAGCCCTTCAAGCACTTCAAAATAGTTCTGATTCTTTTTGCCTAGGCGAATATCACGGCGCAGTGCTGTATCACCACCTTGTTCAATAACATAAACCCAGTTACCACCCGAGTTAGTAAAAAAGGCCCCGCGTTTAAGCAATAAGGCATCGGTTTTGTCATCCCCTAGCATTAACTCAATATCAATACTTTGGCCGCGTTTTATACTTTTGGTATTACTGGGTAAATCAACTTCAATTTGAAATTGCGACTGCTGTACGCGGCTATCAATTTTGCTCACCTTGGCGTTCACTGTGCCGCTTTCAAGTTCAATCATCACGGTCATGTCACGCTGTACTTGGTTTAAATAAAATTCATCCATGCGCACCACTAATTTATATTCATTAGGGATATCTATTTGGCCTAATCGTGCGCCACTGTTTTTAGATTCGCCAATTTCCACATTAAGCTCGCTTAGGTAACCTGAAACGGGTGCTTTGATTAATAAGTTGTCGAGATTTCGACGCGCAAACTGTAGGTTTTTTTCCAGCATTTTAGCGCTATCGGCAAGTTGAGCTACTTGCACCTCACGAATTGAATTTTCCTGCTTTTGGCGCTCAAGAGTGAGCTCTTTACGGGCTTGGTAATAATTTAAATCTTCTTCAAGCTCAGCTAATTGGTCTTGCGCCAATACACCACTTTTAACCAAGGGCTTAGTTTGTTTTAAACGACGGGTTAGGTGGGTAATTTTTAGCTCTATTTCTAATAAGTCACGGCGTAAGTTTAATCGGCTGGTTTCCATGGTCATTTGCGTATTGCGTAAAAAATTAAGCTGTTCAGTAACTTGTGCTTCTCGGCTCATTACATCAAGTTGTAGATTAGTATTGTTTAAGCGCACTAGCGGTTGGCCTTTTTTAACATATTCGCCTTGCTCTACTAAACGCTCTTCTACTTGACCACCAGCAATAGTATCAAGATAAATACTGGTTTTTGGCACGACTTGACCGCGCAAGCTCAATGCATCTTTAAAGGCACCTTGTTTAACCGTGCTAACCGTAAGGCTGCTACGATCAATATTCTGGCTACGACCTGTATCACTGCTTTGCGTAAAACCTAACGCAGCAGCCGCAACACCTAAAACCAGCGCTGCAAAGATGAGTTTTTTAAAATACTTTTGCGTAAATGAGCGTTCTATTTTTTTGTCCATGTCGGCTATTTTGATACAAGTTTAATAACTAATTATCGATAGTTATTACAATCACTATGCCAACTTAATTTAATATTTAAATTCAACAACTTAAAATTTAACTTAACTATTTCCATATTGATAGTGTCCGCTAATAGAACACTTTATTATTTTATAAACGTCCATTTATGGACACTTTCCCTTTTTTGTTTTAGGCTAAATAAAACCCTATAAAAATAATAAGCATGAAACACTCAGGCTCACTTTTAATTGTTGATGACAACCCCGATATTCTTATTGCCGCACGTTTATTACTAAAACAGCATTATCAAAGCGTTAAAACCACTGACAACCCATTTGATATTGCAGGCATCATTGACGAGCAACGCAAGCTCGAGCAACCCATTGACGTAATATTGCTTGATATGAACTTTACCCAAGACTCAATAAGCGGCAAAGAAGGCTTTTATTGGCTAAAAAAGATTATCGAGCAAGACGCTAATATCGTTGTTTTGTTAATGACTGCCTACGGCGACATTCAACTAGCCGTAGATGCAATTAAAGCGGGCGCCTCTGATTTTATTGCCAAGCCTTGGCAAAACGAGCAATTACTTGGCGCAGTCGCCGCCGCATTTTCACACGCCAAAGATAAACAACAAGTTGGTAAATTAACGCGGCAAAAGCAAGGGTTAAACCAAGCCTTAAATACTCCCAACGTTGAGTTTTTAGGTCAAAGCAGTGCGATGCAGCAGGTATTTAGTACCATAGAAAAAGCCGCACAAACTGACGCCAACATACTGATCACCGGTGAAAGCGGCACAGGCAAAGAGCTCACCGCGCATGCGATTCATCAAGCAAGTATGCGCCACAGCCAAACCTTTATGAGTTTAGACATGGGCGCAGTGGCGCAGAATTTATTTGAAAGCGAGCTATTCGGCCATAAAAAAGGCGCGTTTACCGATGCAAAAGCCGATCGCATTGGTAAATTTGAACTTGCTCATGGCGGCAGTTTATTTTTAGATGAGCTGGGTAATTTACCTCTAGAGCATCAAGCTAAATTACTGGCTGCACTACAAAATAGGCAAATAACGCCGGTTGGTGGCAGTAAAGCGGTTGATATTGATATTCGGCTAATTTGTGCCACTAACGACAACCTTGATCAAGCTGTGAGCGAAGGTCGTTTTCGCCAAGATTTGTTATACCGTATAAACACCGTTGAAATTCGCTTACCTGCATTACGTGAGCGAAGTGAAGATATTCCGCTGTTAGCACATTATTACCTGAATCATTTTTGCCAAAAATATAAACGTAGCTTAACCATTACTGAGGCTGACATGGTGTTACTTTGCCAGTATTCATGGCCAGGTAATGTGCGAGAGCTTGCTCACGCAATAGAGCGAGCCGTTATTTTAACTGAAGGTAATACACTCGATATAACCTCCGTTGTGGGGAATAGCGAAGTATCTAGCACTCATGCTATCGGTCAAAGTACAGAGACTCTAAACACTCTGCCGCAGTTCGATACCTTTAATTTAGAGATACTCGAACAACGCACAGTTCGCGCAGCACTTAAGCACCATCAAGGGAATGTCAGTCATGCAGCCAAAGCGCTTGGTTTAACCCGCGGTGCCATGTACCGCCGGCTTGAAAAGTATGGGTTATAATTATGCGGGCTAATTTATTGCTTTCATTTAATATTATCGCACTTATAAGTACGAGTTCATTGCTTAGCTATGTATTACAAACGCATGGTTTCTCAGCAACGACATTGCTAATAATGCTAGTTGCCGCAGCATTAATAGCGCATATTTTTACGCTGTTTAAGCGCCAACAAAAACAAGCTGAAATGGTGATCCGCGCTTTAGCCAATGGTGACAGTACCTTAGGGCTTGGTAAACAACACCCAATGCTTAAACAATTTGAGCAAGTAAAAACGCAAATGCAAACAGCACGTTTTAATGCCGAGCAACAAACGCAATTTTTACAAGCTTTGCTTATTCATGTTGATTTAGCCGTATTGGTATGTGATGACCATGGTAAGGTGATTGAATCAAACCCAGCCGTTAGTAAGTTACTAGGTAAAAGCTTTCAACATTTACATGAGTTAGGCGCTGTTGGAGAGTTAATTTTAAACGCCGAACATAATATCCGCAGCACCGCCTACTGGCAAAATGGCGAGCAGCACGACACCCTATCAATTCAACTAAGTATCGCTGAAATACAAGGTAAAGTTCGCCGCGTAGTGAGCTTACAGTCAATTCACGACCAGTTACAACTTAAAGAACAACAAGCGTATAAACGCTTAACTAAAGTGCTCACTCACGAAATTGCCAACTCTATTACGCCACTATCATCACTAGCGGATACCTGCAGTAATTTACTGCCGCAAGAGCTATGTTTTGATGAACCTGAAGATAAACAAGACTTACAGCTTGCGTTAAGCACGTTAGCGTCAAGAACCGCTCATTTAGGTGATTTTATTGCTCGTTTTCGCCAAATTAGTAGTTTACCTAAACCCAATTTGGCGCCTGAAAATTTAGCCGACATGCTAGCGCGTATTGTCGCCTTACATCAACAACAAGCACGCGAACAAGACACCCATATTGAACTGTCGATTAAAAATCAGCAGTTAGTAATGCTTGATAGCAGCCAAATAGAGCAGGTATTAATAAACTTAATAAAAAATGCACTTGAAGTACTAAAGAGTAGCCAAAAGTACAGCACTGAGAATGCAGCTCAACCAACGATCGAAATCAGCTTAGCGCAAAACACTAGCCAACAACTTTATATAGAAATTAGCGACAATGGTACAGGCATCAGCGAACATGTGGTAGATATGATCTTCGTGCCATTTTTTACCACCAAGCAACAAGGCTCTGGCATTGGTTTGAGCCTATCAAGGCAAATTATGCTCAACCACGGCGGTGATTTAATTTATGTACCAAAACCACAAGGCGCATGCTTTAGGTGTGTGTTTGGATGAACGAAGTCGTTTACGGCGATAATTAATTTTCAATATAGGTAATTAAATCAACCTAAAGAGCAGCGGGCTTACCAATATTAGTCCGCAACCAAAGCCCGCTTTAATTTGCCATGCTTTATATTTACCTGTGACTTTAATCCCTAACAATGGGCTTAATAAGTCGATACGGCGCGCAGCAATAAACACCAGCCAACAAATAATGAATGCGAGGCTCAGTATAAGCAATGGCTCCACAAAACCACCTAATTGCAGCTTCGACAAATAAAACGCAAGACCAATAATTACACTTTGATGTAATAGATAAAACGGAAATACGGCTGAGTTAAACAAAGCCAGTTTAGGGTGATCGTGATCCAAAAAACGTTGTGCAAGAGCTAGTATTAAAAACACACCGACTAATCTTTGCGCAGTATACAGCATATCCATACTGGTAATTTGCCATTGACTAGCGGCAGGGTTTTGCCAAATCATGTGATAACCCAGTAAAACAACTAAATAACCTAATACGAATACCGCGAATAACGCCTGCCAATGACGTAGTAATTTGCTGTAAAATGCAGGCTGCCACGCAAGCAAGTAACCGTAAAGTAAAAACAGCGCGCCCATGGGGTATCGGAATGTATCACTCGGCCAGCTGAGTTTTAAAATACACAGCGGCAATAGCAATACAATAAAAACGGTAAATAACGAGCGCCCACATAAACGCGTGATTACTGCTCGCACATGAGAGTGAAGAATCAACGGCAGCACTAACACCAGCAATAAAGTAAATTGCCATAAGGAACGTAAATACCACAGGTGATTTACATCAACATGTGGCCAAATACCTGCTTGATAGTGCTCAAATAAAGGGTTGGTTAAATCAAAGAACTGTTGGTAAAACTGCCAAAAGCTCATAGATAAACCAACCTCTAGGCTCATTTGCGCATAAAGCTGGATAGGCACAATAAACCAAATGCCAAACAATAAAGGCAGTAATATTTTTACACTGCGCGTAATTAAAAACATGCCTAGGTTAAAACGCGCAACAATAAAGCGCAGCGCCACACCTGAAATAAACCAAATTAGCCCCATCCGCCATGGCGACAGTAAGAGCATGATATTTTCAATGCTGCTGGATAAATACTGGCTTTTAAAATGAAAACCCCAGTTTTTGCTGTATAGCATACCTGCGTGATAAAAAATTAATAAGCCAAAGGCAAGTACTCTCAGCCAATCTAAATCATAACGACGTGAGGGTAACTCTTCGACTTGATTAAACACATTTAACCATGGTTTTAATAGCGTGCATGTTGTGTTTTTAATGATTATTTTAAGTTTCATATTAGATTTAACTGGCGGCTAATAAATAGCAACTATGAACAACATACTGCGTATTACAATAAGAAAAGGCTGACAAAACAGCTAGTAGGGATAAGCGGTGGATATCAAGGATGATAAGTTTGGTGATTGTTCGCTATGTTGGTAACCTAATAATAATACTTTTAAAGATAACAATAATAATGATCACTTTAACGCACTTTCAACGCTACCAAACTTGGTATGCAGCTTTGTTTTTAATTGGTTATATTTTTATAAACAACACTATAAATGCCAGTTCAGATATTATGGAAGCCCAGCGCGATGGCACACTTCCTTTTATGCTTTGGGAGCCCTTTGTATGGGAGTATTCAAGCGCTATTAGTACTTTATTACTGTTTCCTGCTTTAGTTTGGTTATTACAAGCCCAACCCTTTAATTGGCAAAAAATCAGCCGCTCATTACTCATTTATTTATTGGCGAGCGTTATTTTTTCGTTGTTGCATGTAGGGATCATGGTCGCTATTCGCAAACTCATTTACATCGTACAAGGTATGCAGTATGACTTTGGGTTAGTGTGGTTTGAGCTACTCTATGAATACCGTAAAGACTTATGGGGGTTTTTATTTTTAATAGTGGTTATTAAAACGTATCAATATGTTGTTGGCCAATTAACCGGTGAAGCCACGCCAATCACACATGCAGAGAATGCACCGCAGGACTTGAATTTCGACCGATTACTCGTAAAAAAACTAGGTAAAGAATTTATTATCTGTACCGATCAAATTGACTGGCTTGAGTCTAGCGGCAATTACGTAAACCTGCATATTGGCACTCGAATTTACCCGTTACGTGCAACCATGACCCATCTTATATCTCGGTTAGAGCCACAAGGCTTTTGCCGGATTCATCGCTCTCATGCTATTCGACTCGATGCGATTGAATCAATAACGCCTTTATCCAGTGGCGATAGCGAAGTAAAGTTAACAACAGGAAAAATACTTAACCTATCCCGTCGCTACAAAGAGCAATTTAAGGGACAGATTAATTCATCTGTCGTTTGGGTATAAATCACTCTATGTTAAGCTAACCTGCCGTAGGTTAGCCCCATTTATATTTTCGGAGTAGTGTTGTACGTGTTCTCAAATCGATTTACCCGCATTTTGCCATTAGTGTTTATTTTATCTGGCTGTGAAACCACACCCGATACACCAACATCAACACCTGAAATTAAGGCTAACCCCAAAACAATTGTTAGTGAACAGCGCGAAGATATTGCACAAATAGCGCCACTCACAACAAAAGAACTCGATGATGTATGGCAACGTATTCGAGCACAGCTAACATTTGCTAATTCAAGCCACCCTGCCGTTCAACAACGCATTGCTTGGTACTTATCTCACCCAAACTATATGGATGAAATAAGTCGGCGTGCAGAGCCTTACCTTTATTATATTGTTTCTGAGGTAGAGAAACGAGAGTTGCCCATAGAACTGGCATTAATGCCGCTGATCGAGAGTGACTTTAACGCTAGCGCCTATTCGCATAAGCATGCATCTGGGCTTTGGCAACTAACCCCTTCTATAGCTAAATATTTTAAGGTAAAAATTAGTCCTTGGTACGATGGTCGCCAAGACGTGATAGACAGTACCCGTGCAGCATTGGATTTCATGGAGTATTTATACAAACGTTTCGATGGCGATTGGTATCATGCTATTGCGGCTTATAATTTAGGTGAAGGCCGTGTACTCAGAGCTATTAGCAACAATAAAAAGCAAGGCAAACCCACTGATTTTTTTAGTTTGAAGTTACCTAAACAAACCAGTCAGTACGTGCCTAAATTACTTGCTGCGGCACAATTATTAAAAAGCCAAAAAATGGCTTTTCCTGCAATTTCAAATAACCCTGCAATTGCTGTACTAGCTATTAATGGTGCTATTATTTTAGATAACCAAGAGCAATGGCAGCAACTTGAGTCTTTAAACTATGGTGTGATCCGCTTTCCTGCCATCATTGATGCACCACACATCGTTGTGCCTGCCACTGAGCAAACGCAATATAGAAACATGCTTGCTAATCTTGATTCGAATGATTACAGCCAATGGCAACACTACACTGTTAAACGTGGTGATAGCTTAAGTGTGATAGCGAAACGCTATAAAGTCAGTATTAGCCAACTAAAAGCATTTAATGACTTAAAAGGAAACACTATTAAGATTGGCCAAAAGCTAGTTCTACCACAATTAGCTGATACTCAAATTGAGTATCAGGTTAAATCTGGTGATAGCCTATGGAAAATTGCCAACCACTACAAAGTCAGTATTACTAAACTTAAACAATGGAATAATCTTTCGCGGGATAATTTAAAAATAGGTGAAAAACTCACGGTGTTTTTATCTAATAGTTAGAAGTAAACCAGTACTTAAAATTAACCCAAAGGACTGTGGGTAGTATTTTCTTATGGGATGCGAGTTTGTGAGTTTGCGAGTTTTTCGAGATTAAAATACAGGCCATTAAAAGAGGCAAGATTTTTAAAGGTGGACGTGGCGTTCTTTTCTCCGTGGGTATCAAATACTCAACCCACGCTACGGTGTATAGGTTGACGCTGTGCTACTCGCTAGCTTTACTCTCGCCAACTCGCTTATACCAATACTTTTTATTAAGTGATCAAATTTATCCATTTTCTCGAACAGATACGCTTAACGTTATCAATATCTGAGCGAAATGTATTCCACGCCCTACTTACTTGCTCCACAATATCGTCATAACT
>NZ_JASDCD010000028.1:0-42870 GCF_030408095.1 Pseudoalteromonas sp. APC 3893 | reverse complement strand
AGTTATGACGATATTGTTGAACAAGTAAGTAGGGCGTGGAATGTATTTCGCTCAGACATTGATAACGTTAAGCGTATCTGTTCGAGAAAATGGATAAATTTGATCACTTAAGAAATAGTATTGGTATAAACACGGGGTGGTTCAATTAGAAAAAGAATAAATATAGATTTTAACAGAGGTATTTGTATGGATATAACTACGGCTAATTACTAGCCGTAGTTATTAGATAAATTAAATATTAGAACTTAAATTTAAATCCTGCAAAATATAGTCTACCTACTTGGCTGTATAAGTTAGCATCATAACTTAGATCAGGCTTTAAGATAGGGTCTTTATCTGCAACATTATTAACACCAGCTGTAAGCTCTAAATTCCAAGGAGTTACATAAGTGTAGTTAATATCAACGATGTTATATGAACTTAACTCACCTACAGCAGTAAATACCGTACCCGTAGCATCAGCTTCAGTTTTTTCTGCAGTTGAAGCAATATGGTTAAAGTTAACATTAACCATATGAGATTCTATATCCCAAGTTAAACCTAAGCTAACACGACGCTCAGGCAGGCTTGCACGGCCAATTTTATCAACATTTGCATAACCAATGATATCAGGCTCTTCATAACTTAGTACTTCAGACCATGCAAAATTTGAACGAAGCTGTCCTGCACCACCCAAATCAAAAACACCATTTAATTTAAAATCTAAACCATCGGTAGAGAAACCTGGAATATTTGCCATTGGCGCTGTTACTAATAATGAACGACCTGCAGGGTTGCCACCACGGTCCACTGAAACTTGATCATAACCAGCTGCATTATCATTAGGATCTTCAGGGTCACCGAGAAGACCTGCTAACTCTAGGTCAAAAACGTCTTGAGCTGATAGAGAGCTAATTTGGTTTGTTATTTCAATGTTATAGTAATCTAAAGACATATCGATATTGTCAGTAATATTATACACAACACCTAAGTTAACACTTTCAGACTCTTCTGGTTGTAAAGAATCAGTACCGATATAGTATGTTGTATGCTGTTCTTCTCGACAATCACCGCGAGAAGTACCCGCAGCATCACAAAGCACTACATCTTTTGCGTAAGCTGCTGACTCTGATGGTGCTTTATACAAGTCTTCAAGTGTTGGAGCTCTGAAACCTTTACCCCATGAAGCACGAAGTACTAGCTCATCAATAGGCTGAAACTTAATTGAAGCTTTAGGTACAAATGAAGAACCAACATCACTAAAATCATCATAACGAGCCGCAAAGTTAAGCTCAACAGTATCTGTTACTGGAACCAAAACTTCTGCGAAAATAGCACTTTCAGTCCGATCACCTGAAGCTGACCCACCCGCAGTACCGATGATGTTTTTAGCTTCATTTTGTGCTTCAGCTTGGTCGTAATAATCAGTTTCACGATAGCTTGTACCAACGTATAGACCTAAATCACCACCTGGTAAAGTTGCTAGTTCATTGAAGCTCACACCTGCAGTAAGTTCACGTAAAGTACTGCCTGAACGGCGGTTGCTGTTTGCGGCGAAACTGCCTAATTGTTCAGAATAAGCAGACTGATCTGGGTCTCGAGGATCCCAACCATCTAAAATTGCATTTTCAACACTTGGACGATGAACATAACCTTGTCCCCACTCGTTCATATCATAACGATTGTAGTGTGCATCAACATGCCAATCGAAAGAGTCGTGCATACCGTTTAAAGAAGCGCTCCAATCAGCCATATTACTTACTTGCCAAGTGTCACGAGCACCTATAGAGTCGAAACGATAGTAACCACGGTCACCAGCATTTACAGCTGTAAGACCTTTTTCTGTATCTTCGGCCATATCAATAGGAAATGCGAACCAACCTGCAGCAGGTGCAAAACGACCAAAGCTTTCATTTCGAGAGTTTAGTGAGCGAAAATTAAAAACAAGATCATCATTTACATCATAATCGAAATTAACAAACACTGAGTCACGCTTAGTTGAAGCTGCATCAGCCGCTAGTGCTGTGTAGTCATAATGACAACCGTCATCTGCTGGGTAGTCTGGTGCATCATTATGATATTTAAAAGCTTCACCATAGGCAGAACAGTCGCCTGTTGTTGTCATTGGATTAAACTCAAATGTTGTCATATCTAAAATATTACGGCCATACCAGCTTTGACCTGTAGTTCCAGCATAAGTGCCAGAACCATCATCTGTTGAGGTCGAAAACCAACGGTCACGTTGAAAAATTATATCTCTTTCATCGTGCTCATAACTAAACACTAAGTTAGAATTTTCTGATTTAATACCTGTAATAATTGAAAAAGAGCTTTCATCACCACCGCCATCTCTGCTAGGTGATCCCATACGCCCTTGAACCTGAACACCTTCAAAGTCTTTTCTAAGAATAATATTAACTACACCAGCAATGGCGTCTGAACCATATACAGCAGATGCGCCATCCCCCATAACCTCGATTCTTTCAACAGCTGCAAAAGGTATAGTGTTTAAATCGGCAGCTCCGCCACCCATTACTGGTGAACCTGGCATTTTTTTACCATTTATAAGAACTAAAGTACGAGACGATCCCAAACCTCTCAAGTTCACTGTCGCTTGGCTTTGAGCTGTATTACCTGAAGATGGTTGAATAGAACCAAAAGAGTTAAAGGTAGAACGATTTAAAACATCAGCAACACTTAACTGCCCTGAATTATCTAATGTCATTCTATCTAAAACAACAACCGGATTAGCCCCTTCCATATCTGTACGTTTTATGCGCGAACCTGTTACTTCAATTCTCTCAACTTTCTCAACACCTTCTTCTTCCGCAGCGATTGTGCTCGCTGAGAATGCAGCTGTTGATGCTGCACCAAAAGCAATCGCTAAGCGAACAGCTTTTGAAACTTTATTATTTAACATTTGATTCTCCCTGGACCACTATATTGTGGTTATTTTTATTTAGCTTTTGTGAACATTTGCAACCTAATAATTGCAAACACACAAAGATACTAAACAAAAAAATCACGACTGCCAACATCTGTTCACGAAAATTTAAACTAATTTGATTAATTTACACTTATTATACATATAAAGGGAACAAAACATGGCTTTTTAGGGACAGTTCAATGTGTTAAAAATGACTATTTGATCACCGCAGACTAATTAATAGGTACTTAGTACCAATTATATCAACAATCAAAACAGGTTAAGCTGATTCTTTTTTGTACTTTCAAAGTCTAATTTTAGTGGTAGAAGTATCATCTGTGCGATGGGCTTTATTTGTTTTTCAACATAAACGGCATAATCTAGTTTATTACCAGATTGGTGCAACCGTGCACCATTAGGAGTATATACATACTCAATGGTTTGGCCTTTATGGACTTCAAAATCGGGGTTTTGCGATTGGTATAATTTTACAGCTTGAACATGTGGGGGGATATTTTTTTGATAATCAGCTAAATGTTGCCCTAGTCGTTTACGGTAAACCAATTTGTTATCAAACTCACCCGCATGTAAACGTTCTATATAACTTTCGATGATGGGTGTTAACATATCAGTTTTAAAGTTTTCATCGAATAACGTTTCAAATAACTCTACTTGAAATTGCTGTGCAAGCTCAGTCCAATCACTGCGCACGGTTTCCATACCTTTGAACACCAGCTTTTTATCGCCATCATTATTAGTTTGACCCGCATAGCGCTTTTTAGAGCCTGTTGCTTTTCCGCGTATGGTGGGCATAAAAAAAGGACTGTAGTGAGTTTCAAACTCAATTTCCAAGTAGCTTGGTAAGTCAAACCGCTCTTTTAAGTTTTGCTCCCATTTGGTATTAATTGTTAATGCCAGTTGATGACCTATGGCATTACATGCTTTTGCTGGCATTTTTTCATCAAGACTCACGAATGTAGAATCAGTATCACCATATATAACGGTATACCCGAGTTCTTCAATCCATTTTCGTGTCGTTTGCATTATTTCGTGGCCACGTAGCGTAATAGAGCTTGATAACCGTGGATCGTAAAAACGACACCCTTTAGAGCCTAAAACACCATAAAGACTGTTCATAATAATTTTTATGGCTTGAGATAGCATTGGCTGATTAGTCTCTTTAGCTACTTGCCTTGATGAAGATAACTCTTTAATTAGTTGTGGTAGGTGGTGTTGACTGCGAGAAAATAATGCCTCATGAAAGCCTGGTATTGCATCGTTTGTATTATCTAACCCTTTGATTAAACCCAATGGGTCAATACAAAAAGTTCGCATTATAGATGGATAGAGACTCTTAAAATCCAGTACGATTACATTTTTATAAAGCCCTGGAGTGGACTCCATAACATACCCGCCGGGGCTTTCAAAGGTTAAGCCATGCTCTCCTAAATTAGGTGCCACATAACCACTTCGATGCAATAAAGGTAAGTACAAATTGGTAAATGCTGCAACTGAGCCCCCCATTCGCTCCAACTCAAGCCCAGTTAACTCCGTTCGTACAACTGCGAACTCTAATAAATTTAACTTTTCAAAAATACGATTAACCAGCACACAATCCTGCCGGTTGTAGGCCGCTAACGCTAGTTTGTCTTCATTATATAGGCGGATAATTTCAGCTAAACGATTATCGCTTTGAATTAATTTTTCTTCGCCTAGTACTTTATGACTGACGTTGGCCAAGGAGAAGCTATCAAAATGGTAGGTGGCATTTTTTAAAGTGTCTATCCCATCGACTACACAACGCCCAGGTATGGTTAATCGAGTAAAGTTACCTTGTTTAACATATAGCGGACTATTCCCACGGCCGATATGAAGTTTAATATTTAATTCTTCAGCCCTTCTAAACAGCACAGTAAAATCAAATTCAATAACATTCCAGCCTATGATGATATCAGGGTCAACATGTTTGATTAGTGTTTGAAATTGTTTTAATAAATCGAGCTCATCATGACACCAGCGAATATTTTGCTCACAATCTGTAGGCTCTCCGATCATGAGTACACAATCAATCTCATCACCTACTAGGCCAATTGAGAACAATACCCCTTCACCACTGCATTCAATATCTAAAGAGAGCGTTTTAAATGAAGGAGTATAATTATTTGCAGCTTTAAGTTGCGCATTATCAATTTGTAAGTAGCCATCTTGCTGAGTCACGTCCCCTGTTACATAGACACTGCCTCGAATAAAACGCTCCATTAAAAAGCGATCAGTATGGCGTATATCAGCTTCATAGATATCTACCAATTGCTCTAGTACTGAACGAGCTTGATATAATGCTTGTGTCGATAGAAAATAACAGCCAGTGCATTGAGCTGAGTCGAAGTGACGCAATGCCACCTTGTTAAAATACGCTAAAATTTGTTGTTCTTGTAATAATGTTTGCGCTTTTTGTACATCAGCAGAGCGAATAAAAAACACGGCTTGCTGATCAGGGATCATTACTTTAATAGGCCCAACATCACTACTAAGCCAATAACACAGGGTGATCCCTTGTTCAGCATTATATTTATTAGGCCCATATTGTTGCCTAGAAAGTATAAAGCCTTGATAGATAGCTTGTGTCAATGTTCGATCCCAATTAATATACAGCACTGTAATTATATACATACTTTAGGTTATTCACCCATGCTTTCTGATCCTTTAAAAGCCACAATTCGAAAAATTCATAAGCATGTGGCTGATAACCTCAATGATTATCGCCCTCGCAGCAGCCAAAACTACTTGGTCGCTGAAATTGCGAAAACCCTTGCAGGTGAATACCATAAAAAACAACGTATTTGTGTGATTGAAGCAGGTACTGGTACAGGTAAGTCCCTCGCCTATTGCTTAGGCGCATTGCCTTTAGCGCTTGCCCAAAAAAAGAAACTTGTTATTTCAACAGCAACCGTTGCATTGCAAGAACAACTGATCAGTAAAGAGCTGCCTTTTTTTAAAACGCATTCAGGCCTCGATTTTAAGTTTGATTTAGTAAAAGGGCGCCAACGCTATATATGTGCGCATAAGCTTCATAATGCTGTAAACGGCGATAGTCAAACACAAATGGAGTTTATGCCCACTCTTACATCGCCATTGAGTACCATGGAAGCAAAGTGTTTGAAACAACTCTATGATGCCTATACAAATAAAAAGTGGCTAGGAGACAGAGATAGTTGGGCTGATACAATTCCCGACCGAGTCTGGGGGTTAATTGCTTGCGATAAACACGCTTGTCAGCGACAAATGAAAGCACACCAAACCTGCCCTTTTCAACTTGCTCGCCAACGTTTAATGCAAATGGATGTATTAGTTATTAATCACTCATTACTGCTAGCAGATTTAGATTTAGGCGGTGGTAAAATCTTACCCGAGCCTGACAATACAATATATGTCATAGATGAAGCACATCACCTTGCCCATATAACCCGTGATTTTTCATCGGCTGCAGCCACAATAAAGGGCACGATTGACTGGCTTGATAAATTAGTAAAATTTAGCGGTAAAATGGCTAAAGTCATAGTAGGCCAAAAAGCGATTGGGCAAAATTTTAAACTGTGTGACAGTGTTAATGACGCCAATAAAGACTTAAAGGTCGTGCGAGATATCTTAGACAACGCCGATTTCAGCTACTCTAAAGATGATACCTACCGTTTTGAACATGGTGAAATACCGGAATCACTACACAATAAAGCAAAAGATATCAGCGAAGCCACTTTAGATGCTCTGCGCTGCTTAAATAAAATGCACGACACAATAGTACAAGATGTCAGTGATGGTGATATTAAACCCTATATTGCAGATCCAATTTTGGCTGAAAGTGGGCACTATATAAATCGCTTAGAACAATTAAATAAATTGTGGTTTAGTTATGCCTCCAAAGGCGAAGGCATTCCGCATGCTCGTTGGATAAAACGGTTAGAGTACAAAAATCATCATGACCACTTACTAAGTGATTGTCCTATTGAAGTGGGGTATTACTTAAAAGACAAACTGTGGCGACAATGCGCAGGCGCCGTTTTATGCTCTGCTACATTGACTGCACTAGGTTCATTTGATCATTTTGCCTATGAGAGTGGTCTTGCTAAAGAGGAAGGCGTTAAGTATTTAAAAGTCCCTTCTCCTTTTGACTACCCGAATCAAGCAACATTGCATATTCCACAATCTGCAATTGAACCAACCCATAAAGATTTTAGCGATCATTTAGCTAAAATCCTTCCTGAGCATTTGAATAAAGAGAAAGCTAACTTAGTGCTATTCGCCTCTTATTGGCAAATGGATCATGTTGTAAAAGCATTACGCACTAAAAGCATCGATATTTTAGTACAGGGTGAAATGTCACGTGAAGCACTGTTAAAACAGCACACAAAAAACATAGATGCGGGTAAAGGTAGTATTTTATTTGGCACTCAAAGTTTATCTGAAGGGCTTGATTTACCCGGAAAATACCTTGAAAATTTAGTGATCACGAAAATCCCTTTTGCTGTACCTACCTCTCCAATTGAAGAAGCTCAAGCTGAGTTTGTGCAAAGTAAAGGCGGTAATCCTTTTTTATCTATTACCGTCCCTGATGCGGCGAAGAAATTAGTACAAAGCTGTGGTAGACTGCTGCGCAAAGAGAATGATCAAGGCCGTATTACAGTGCTTGATCGTCGTTTAGTAACCAAGCGATACGGTAAAGCTATGCTTGATACACTGCCACCCTTTAAAAGACAAATAGATTATTAATGTTTGAACTTGCACTTGATCCAACAACATGGGCGCTCTTATGTGCTGTGGCACTTGCTGCGGGCTTTATTGACGCGATAGCCGGAGGCGGCGGAATGCTGACTGTACCGGCGCTGTTAACTGCGGGCTTACCGCCTCATTTAACATTGGGTACCAATAAACTTGCTGCTAGTTTTGGCTCACTCACCGCCAGTGTTACTTATTTTCGTAAGCAATTATTTAATCCACGATTTTGGGCAGCCTCTATAATTGCAACAGCATTAGGCGCACTTATAGGCACCTTAATAGTTGATTATTTAAGCATAGCGTTTTTAAATAAACTTTTACCCATAGTGATTATTCTCGTCGCTTGCTATAGCCTTTTTGGCAATCTGAGTACTGTAGAAGATGATGCGTTGCCACCAATGAACCGTGCTACAAAAATTAAGCAATGGCTACAGGGTTTTAGTTTAGGTTTTTTTGATGGTTTAGCAGGTCCAGGGACGGGGACATTTTGGACAGCATCAAATAGCTTACTTTATAAAATGAGTTTGCTGCTTAATTGCGGTTTAGCCCGTTCAATGAACTTTGTTTCTAACTTTGTTTCTCTTATCACGTTTGTAGCCCTTGGCCATGTCAATTTTTTACTTGGTATTACTATGGGGTTATTTTTAATGCTTGGTGCTTGGCTGGGCGCTCATTCAGCCATTCGCTTTGGCAGTAAATTTATTCGGCCTGTGTTTAATACTGTCGTTATAATTTTAGCACTTAAGCTAATTTATGAGGCGTATTTGTAATATGCAATCAGCGGCGTTTGATAAACTTTGCCAGCAAGTGGCGACCTTAAAACAACAAGCAATACAGTTCGATAACGCCAAGTTACTCACCAAGAACCGTTATATGCAAGCACAACCAAGCTTGTTTGACAGACGGGTATTTTCTACTAAAAGTATGAGTTTAGCAGACTATGTCACTGAGATTGAAGAAGAGGTAAGCAACCTTCCTCCTGCAGATCACCGTCATGCTTATAATTACGCACTAGAGCGCATTGGCAACCAAGTACAAGCTGTGTTTAATGTTATAAAGTCCACACCGATTTGGGCGAAAGAAAATAAAAACACCTTTAAACCTCGCAACAAACCAAAAGTTTACCAACAAGCCGTTAAAAAAATTATGCAGCCTGTGCATGAGCTCTATGACGAGTTAAAACAAAATCATGAGTTTGAACGCCGTTTAGTGCTTATGATTGAAGAACGTAAATTACAGATGCAAAATGCAGGTCCCGCAAAAGCAAAAGAACTCAATTTAGAAATATTATCTATACACGGGCGATTAGGTCGATGCCGTAAAGCAATTTCAGCCACAGAAGAGAAAATTCAAACCGTCGAAAAACAACAATTGCGCTAGCAAGCTACTCAATCTCGATTTATTTTCATTCCTAGTATAAACTGAAACCATGCGAACATTTCAACAGCAGGTAAGTTTGTGCAATTACATGATGATATACATAACTATTATGAAAAAATAGTTATTGAAGAAATAATAAAACGCCAACTAGACAAACAATATAACGATGACGTAATGGCCGATTTTTGCTGTATTGTACTAAACCAACTGCCACCTCGTTATATACGCTTTGATGTTGATATGGCGTTTTATTTACCTCAACAAGAACGCGAGCATATGGAAGAAAAAGTAAATACTGCAATTGATGTTGCCATAAGTCAAATAGCCAAAAAACAGGTCATTAATGAATAACGATTTAAACCAAGCTCCAACCTATGTAAAGCTCGCAGTTGATTTGATCATGGTATTAGAACAAAGCGATGTAAGTCCAGAAGAAGTACTGCAAGCATTAGAAATTGTGAAAAGTGATTATACTAATAAGCTTGCAGTAGAACGAAAATAGCCCGGCTATTTTTTAATTACTCACCTTTAAATATACCCACATAAGTTGCTTGGTTATTCGACTTACTTGCCCTATACATACCTGATGTATTAAACGGCAGGCTTATATTTCCTGACTTATCAACAATAATAACGCCGCCTGTGCCACCAATTGGTTTGAGTACACCATTAATAACTTCGTCACCAGCTTGCACTATCGTTTTATTTTGATATTTAACACGTGCGCAAATATCTGCGGCAACATTGTATCGAATAAAATACTCACCGTGACCTGTTGCAGACACTGCACACGATTCATTCTCAGCAAATGTACCAGCGCCGATAACAGGTGCATCACCAATGCGACCAAAGCGTTTTGCCGTCATTCCTCCCGTTGAAGTACCTGCTGCTAAATTGCCGTTTTTATCAAGTGCTACAGCACCAACCGTTCCCATTTTGTAATTATTGGGTAAAGCATTATGTGCTGCTTGATAATCTTTACCGGCTGTATTTGCTTTATCTAATTTTTCTTTGGCTTTTAACAACGATTTATAACGGTTATCAGTATCAAACAAGTTATTTTCAACCAGCGGCACACCTTGTTGTTTTGCAAACTCTTCAGCACCTTGGCCACTAAGCATCACATGCACTGATTCTTCCATTACTAAACGAGCTAGATTAATTGGGTTTTCTATATGCTTAACGCCTGCAACCGCCCCTGCTTGACGATCTCGCCCATCCATTATTGACGCATCAAGCTCATGGGAGCCATCATAGGTATAAACAGCACCACGGCCCGCATTAAAATATGGTGAGTTTTCTAAAACATTAATAGCCGCGGTGACGGCATCAAGACTTTCGCCTCCGCCCTCAAGAACCTTATAACCGGTTTCAACAGCTTCTTTTAATTTAGCCCGATAAGCTTTCTCTTGCTCTGGTGTAAACCGGCTTTTCTCTATTGTCCCTGCACCACCATGAATAGCGATAGCAAAAGGTGTTTCAGCACTAAGTGCATAGGGGCTCATAATTACAGTCGATATACTAAACAATGCCGTTAAAAGTAACTTTTTCATAATGCTGGTTTGCCTTGAGTTTTGATTATTCTAATGTGAATAAACTTATCTTTAATTTCAAGCTTTAGCAGATAAAACGCACAAAAAAAGCGCCAAAAGGCGCTTTTTAAATTTTAACTTGCTTAATTACGCTTGTTGCGCTTTTAAACGAGCTAAACGTGCTACTTGGTGAGTAGACGTTAGGAATGAGTAAATTGGCGCTAAATAACCACGTTTACGAAGATCTAAAAACTCTTCATCGCTTAGCTCATTAAGCTTCTTCTCATCAATAAGGTAGATACCATTAATATCTTTTTTCTCACCTTTGATATCTACTGTAAGCGTTTGTGCTACTAGTAGTTCTTTATCTGCTAAGAACTTAGTGAACGCTTCTGTTACTTGAGAAAACTCGATAAATGATACTAAAGCTTCTTTACGGCGCTTTAAATAATCTGTTTCTTCACCGTTTTCAAATAACGCATTACCTTCAGACTCACCAACAAGTGGGCTTGCTTCATCAATCACGATACCGTATTGATCTTCTTGAGGGTGCTTAACAAGGCCAAGTGGGTAGCGAGTTGTTGCCATAGGTGCAAATGCCGCTGTCCATTTACCATCTTGTACAAAAAGGTTTTCGCCTGGCTCTAAGCCAAACATTGCTACTGCTTGAAATTGACCCGTTTCGTTGTTTTTAACGAAAGACATTGGAAATTCATTTGCTACACGGGCAAACTCATGTGCAACAACTGGCACTAGATGCTGAGTTTTTAAAAATTCTACGTTAATGCCATTTTGAATTTTAGTGTTGGCATGTTTTTCGTTGTGTAAAGGCTGTACTTGTTGCTCCGCCATGTTACTGCTCCATTAATTATTTAATTTATATTTTATTGCTGTTAGTGCCCTAAGGCTATAGGTTTTAACAGCAAAAAGGAAGTGAAAATTTTGTTGCATTTTGTACTAGATATCGTTTTAAACAAAAATAGCTTACCTTTAACATTTTTTATAAAGCTATCAGGCAAGTGACTTTAAACTAGATACTAAAGAATATAGAATTAGAGGATATTTGAATACTTAGATGTGTATCAAATTTAAAACTAATTGACAGTAGTTTGTAATATAAAGGTACATATTCATGTTTCTTTTAAAAATGAATAATATCGAACATTAATTGATATCTCTGGCGAAATTAATCGAGGCTCCCTACTTTGAAAGTCCAACTTAAAAAAACTAAAAACGGAAATAACCCTTATGCCATAATTGATCTCCCTGATCATGAATGTGAACTATGGAAAAAAAACGCAAGTTTTTATAAAGGCGACTGGATTAAAGCACTTAATTATTACCCTGGGATATGGTCAAAAGTAACCCCACAATATTTCACCTTTATTGAAACTATATTATCAAAAATTGCCTACCACTTTAGTTTGGAAAACTCAAAAATTGAGTCTTTAAATTCAAATTATGCGATAGCTCAAACACCTAATGAAGAGCTATTGCCTTTGCAAAAAATTCCACATTATGATGGTGTTAAAAATAACCAGTTAGCTGTAGTCCACTATTTATGTAATGAAGAGTTTGGCGGTACAGGCTTGTTTTCACATAGAAAAACACAGCTTGAAAGAATCAACTCTGAAACAGAGAAACACTTCAGTAAAACAGCTAAAGAAGAAGCCCTGCAAGCTGAGTTAAGTGGCTATATAAATACAGATAATCCGTATTACGAGCTTATAGCATATTGTAGGGCTAAGCCTTCGAGACTATTCATTTATCCTGGTAATGTACTTCACTCTGCGATTATTCCATCACAATGTAAGCTTAATAATGAAATAGCAGAAGGCCGATTAACAATTACTTCCTTTATATCTTTTGAGAAAGATATTATCTAAATTTTACCTAAACCATGTTGTTTGATCTTATGGAGTAACTCTCTTTGTTTTTCTAAACTTTTCATTGCTAACTCACTAGCTTGTTGGATCTTGTCAATATGAGTTGTCGTTGCGCTGATCGTTGGGTGCCTCTGTATAATTGCATTTACGTCCACATCAAAATCCATACCGTACATTACATATAAATAATTCTCGAGCTTAAAAAGATCAGTGGTACGTTCAAAATCAAACTGACTAGGAATATGAGTTTGCCAATACTTTAGTTTTTGCAAAAGATCGCCAGGAATGTTGGTCTCTTGACGATTATCTAGCCAAAACTGGGTATCATCACGCTTTGAAATGCAATAATGGAGTTTTATAAAATCTATAATATTTTCCCAAATAGCACCTACCTGTTGATTGTAATCTTTAGCGATATTTTTCATTTCGCTAAAATTGATTGGCAGCTTTGTGGCTAACATCTTAGCAGTCATGTCAAAAACAAGCAGACCCGTAGCTTCAAGAGGCTCAACAAAACCTTGAGATAAACCTATTGAAACACAGTTTTTTAACCACGGTTCTTTTTGGTAACCAGTTTTCATAGGTATTTTTCGCGCATCAACTGAGTCTGCTTCTAAGTAGTCTGCAAGCTCTTTATAAGCATTGTCTTCACTTATATGGTCACTAGAATAAACTAAGCCGACCCCTCTTCTCGTTGTTAAACCGATATCCCAAATCCAACCAGCCTTTTGTGCATGTGCGATGGTATACGGTTTAATCGTTTGTTCGTTTTCTTCATAAGGAACTTGAATTGCAAGTGCGGTATCGCACAATAATACATCTGACTTATCTACAAACGAACCATTCAGTGCTTTGTTTATCAATTTTCCTTCAAAGCCACTACAATCAACGAATAAATCTCCACTCAAAACACCTTCATTTAACAGCTCTAATTCACTGATATATCCATCAGCTGAAAGTTTTACATTGCTAACATGTGCGTGGGTGTGCTGAACAGCTAAATTATCAATCGCATTCTCTTTTAATAATTCAGTAAATTTACTCGCATCCAAATGATACGCATAATTGACAACACCACCATATTCTGGAATTTGAATATTCTTAGGGGCTAGATTTGCCTCACATATGTCATGCTGTATTGAGACACAAGAGGCATAGTGCTCTGGGCACTTAGCTTTGTTTTGCAACCAAAATGCATTTATTGATTTATTCCCTAAGTGAGGATATTCAAATAAGTGGTGATAATAATTATTAGGCTTTTCTGATGGATTATAGGTCCAGTCTACAAACTTGATACTTTGTTTAAAAGTTGTATCGCATTTCATTAAGAGCTGTGTTTCCGAAATCCCAAAACTTTTAAGCGTTTCTCTTATAACGGGCACTGTTCCTTCACCAACCCCAACAGTCGCAACATCTGGAGAGTCAATTAACCTAATTGAAAGATTACCAGCAGCAATACTTTCTTTATAGTGTGATGCTAGGTGGTTTGCAGTCAACCATCCGGCTGTCCCCCCTCCTAAAATAACAATGTCCCTAATACTTTTTTGATTCATAATCTTCTCACAAAAAAGCCCCGAAGACGGGGCTTAATTAATACATCTTAATTTTAATTTAGAAGCGGAAGTCTACACCAATCGCATAGGTAGCTTCACCTTGGTAAGACCAAGCTGGATAACTGTCTTTAAGTGAAATCTTAGTTGCATCGTTATCCGCTGAAGCAGCTCCATATTGGATACTATCTTCTTCAAGTAAGTTTGTAGCTGCAAAACGCAATGTTAAGCTTTCAGTTAAATTATAATTAGCAGTTAAATCAAGCGTACCAAAATCATCATGCCAGCGATTTCCATAAAAACCTGTTTCGCGTATCATATACTCTGAACGCCAGTTATATGCCAAGCGTATAGCAATGTCGTCGTTTTCATAATAACCAACCGCATTTACTGTATGCTCTGAACTATCAGTGAAAACATCAACACCATCAGAGAAATTATCTGGATCAGCAGAACTATCAGCAAAAGTATAGTTAAACATGGTTCCAAAACCGCCCGCTAATGCATGTTGTATCTGGAACTCAATACCTGCAATTTCACCGCCATCGCCATCTACTTGTGTATTAACAGTCCAATCATCACAGTTACAAACAGGGTCTGTTATACCAATTTGTTGATTACGTAACGTTTCAGAAGTTGTAAAGTTACTAACGTCTTTATAAAAAGCAGTAACTGCAACTAAGTTTGAATCACCATAATAGTATTCAATGCCAATATCCGATTGTGTTGCTTTGAAAGGGTTAAGAGCAGGGCTACCTTTAGTAACACTTTGGTTACCCAACTGGGTATCACCGTAACCTGCTAATGATTGTGCAGCAAACATATCCGTGTAGTTAGGACGAGATATAACTTGTGCTACAGAGAAACGTAAAATAGTATCTTGATTAACATCATACGCTAAGTTGAAGCTAGGTAAAAACTCACTGTAATCACCTTTGTCTGTAACTATTGTAGAACTTAGACCATTGTTTTGTGCAATCCCATTTGGATCCACAAATGTTGGGTCCGGTGCAAAGTAATCAGATTCTGCATCTGTAGAGATATAACGAACACCAAAGTTACCACGGAAGTTCTCACCTGAGAAGTTAGCCATCACATAAGCTGATACATTTTCTTCTTCAACTGTACCGTAACCAGACCTATCCTCATGCCAGCTTTGAACAGCCGCTAAGCCATTTTCACGCATCGCACCAATATTAGGTAACGGAATAGTTAAATCTTGCATGCCAGAAGTATCTGTTCCGCCCCAATAGTTAGCAGGGTCTACACTAACATGCTCGCCTTGTACTGCACGACGAGACTCTTTAGTTACCTCATGATTTGACCAACGAACACCTGTTTTAATGCTAGTGAAATAATCACTTTCTAACATAAACGTTAAGTCAGCTTGGAAGTAAGTTTCTTCATCTTCATTAGGAGCAATTTGTGTTGCCCATTCTTGTAAGCCTCTACCAACCCAAACAGTATCAGCATCACCAATATCCCAACCATCTACGGCGATATCGATATTTGTGTACTCACCTGTCGCATCAATAGTGCCATGTACATCTTCAGGCGTACCAATAAATGAAGCATGATTAAGTGTTAAATCAGTACCGCCTTCAGCTTTAGTTGTACCGATTTGTGTTTCTAATTTAAAGCTATCGCCCTCATAATCAAATGAAAGGTCTATAGTTTCAGAATTCATTGACGCGAAGCGAGCAAATGTTTGTAAGAATGTTTGACCTGCTGGGTTTTCAGCATTTGTATTACGGATCAAGCATGCGCCAGCATCGTTAAACTGCGAACAATTTTCAGTATTAGAGAATACAAATAAGCTATTATTATTATTATCTGCACTTAGATCTAAGTTCATATAATGTAGAGCGAAACTCATATTATCAGTCGGTGCATATTGAGCTGTAAAGTCTACAGCAGTACGTTCACGATTTTGTTCAAAATAGTTAGCTGATTCTGCACCAGCCCAAGCGTAAGATGCTTCGTTACCACGACGAACATATGTTGTGTCTTCCCATGCTACAGCAGCTAAAACACCAAATGTTTCCTCATCATTTTTCCAGCTGTAAAGGCCTGAAATTGCAGGGTCTGTTTCACTTGATGCAGTTGAGTACGTACCTTCAGCAGAAACAAACGCTGTTCCAGCATCTAAATCAAGAGGTTTGCGAGTAATGACATCAACAGAACCACCAACACCACCTTCAAGTAAATCCGCTTGAGATGATTTATAAACTTTAATTTCTGAAATCATTTGAGGTGGTAAAAGTGTATAATTGAAACTACGATCTATAGCTTGCTGATCGTACCAACCTGTTGAGGCAACATTTTGTCCGTTTAACGTTGTTAAAGTAAGTTGATTAGACGCACCGCGGATGGATACCTGCTGACCTTGACCAAATTGACGATTTACAGCAACACCAGGAATTCGACCTAAGGCTTCACCCACGTCACTATCTGGAAACTTACCAATGTCTTCTGCAGACACAGCATCAACAACACCGTCAGCAAATCGTTTTGTATTTACAGACTGTTGTAATGAGCGGCGAATACCGCGTACTTCAATTACTTCAACGTCTTCTTGAACTTGATTTTCATCTGCTGCGAATGCAGCACCAGTGAATCCGGCACTCATTACAAGACCGATATTTACTGCTAATAAGCTTTTTTTAAAATTTTTAGCTAACACAGGATTCCCCTTGAATCATTTTGTTGGTTTTATATATCACTTCTGCCCAGTGATGATGACAACGCTGTCATCTAGTAACAAACCATACACTCTAAATTACATTTGTGCTACATCTTTTTAGCTGTTTTATACAATAAAACAGCCAAAAAGAACGCAAAGCATTGATTTAGAAGATTATTAAAAAAGTTCAATTATGATTTGTTACATTTTAACGAGGCGAATATATCATGATATGCTAAAAAATGAGAAAGGAATTGAGCCTATTTAAGGTAAAATTGAATTTTTAGATTCTGTTAAGTGTAAAAATTTCGTTCCACTTAGAGTATAGAAAGAGGCTCGTATGAGCCTTTCTCTATTGTAAAAAGATTTCTCAAAACGAGATTTACTAAATTTAATAATCGCTATTTTAGGGCAAATAAATAGCGAATAGGGAATCCTGTAATAGCAATCATTATTAATGACAGCGTTGTCATTTTGGTATTATAGAGAGCTATACAACCTATGTCTATAGTTATTTTATAGAGTAATTTATTCTCTATAAAATAACTGCTAGCCACTAGCTGTTGAAGCAACCTTCCATCTAAATAATTCTATTTATTAATTGTTTAGCAACACACCTATTAAATTAATCACAAGCATATATGCTTTAGATATTTGATACAAAAAGTAAATTTTAACAAAGTCGTATCATTGAAATGAGGATCACTGGTGTGAGTTGCTTCTACTATTGTTTTTTGATCTGCTGGAGTTAGGATGTGACTGGTTTTTTAGCTGTAGTCTTTACTATAGTAATATAAAAAGGTGCAGGCATAAAGCCTGCACCTTTTTATAAAATTGTTGTCCAATAAAATGTTATAGAAAAACGTTTACGGTGCCCAGTAAACTTCTATATTGATAGTTGGATGATTTAATACAGCTCTAAGAGGCATATCGTTAATATCGCCACCCGCTTTTGCTTTTTTATACACTGCAAGTTTTTCTTCGCCGCTGATCAGTAGCTTAACCACTTTAGATTGCGCTATTGCAGCAAGTGTTAATGTCATTCGTTCAGTGATACTTCCCGTCACGTCACTTTCAATGGCATTAATCGCACACACTAATTGTGATGTCGTTAAACCATGCTCAAGGCCTTCTGCATGTGGAAACAATGAAGCAGTGTGGCCATCAGGACCCATACCTAAAATTGTGACGTCAAAACTTTGCTTGAGTTGTTGGTATGCTTTTTCGCACTCCTCACTACCCTGCTTTGCTGTTTTAGCGGCATTTTTCATGGTAATAAAATTTGCAGCAGCGCCATGGTTTTGCAATAAAGTGCTTTTTATAAATGCTTCATTGCTCTTGTCATGACTTGCATCGACCCAACGCTCATCAACCATTGCCACATCAATATTTTTCCAATCTAATTCTAAATTAGAAAGGTACTTATAGGCAGGTGCTGGTGACGAACCACCTGAGACCATTAAAACAGCTCGGCCATCATTTTTAATTCCTGATACCAGTCTTTGCTCAAGGCTGGTTGATAGCTCAGCGGTTAATTCGTCTTTAGAATCAAAAAACTTTTCAATAATTGTTGCCATGGTTACGCCTTATCGCCAGTGTTAAACCAAACATGGTTGTTTTCAGCAAGTAACTCATCGGCATCGTCGGGGCCCCAACTACCAGCACGATACAATGCCGGCTTTCCTTTTTCTTGCCAACGCTCTACAATTGGATCAATCCATTTCCAAGCTTGACGCACTTCATCACGGTGGATAAATAATGAAGGGTTATTTGCAGCAGCGTCGAGCATTAAACGCTTATAAGCATCAGAGTGGAAACCATTACTGTAAGCCTGAGACAGCTCAATGTTCATTGTAACTGGCTCTAACTGCATTTCAAGGTTATCAAGGCGTTTTGACATCAAGGTAAGTTGAATGGTTTCTTCTGGTTGTAAGCGGATCACAAGGCGATTTGGTTCAATTTTACCCACATTATCGCCATACACATTGTGTGATACTTTTTTATATTCAACCACAATTTCAGCACAACGTTTAGCCATACGCTTACCTGTACGCAGATAAAATGGAACACCTGCCCAACGCCAGTTATCAATATGCGCCCGAATAGCAACAAAGGTCTCTGTTTTACTTGCGCCTTCATTTAATTCTTCAAGGTAACCTGGGACAATTTTCCCGTCTAAATCACCCGGTACATATTGACCACGAATAATATTGTCATCTACATCTGCATCGACTAGAGGACGAAGGGACTCTAATACTTTTAGCTTTTCTGTGCGGATACTATTTGCATTTAGCTTATTCGGTGACTCCATCGCTACTAAGCAAAGAAGTTGTAATAAGTGGTTTTGCACCATATCGCGCAAAGCACCCGCTTTATCGTAAAAACCAGCACGACTTTCAAGACCTACCGTTTCAGATAAACTAATTTGGATATTATCAATTGATTTAGCATCCCACATATTTTCAAATAGTGAATTCGAAAAGCGCAATGCCATTAAGTTTTGAACGGTTTCTTTGCCTAAGTAATGGTCAATTCGGAAAATTTGCTCTTCATTAAAGTATTCAGCAATTTTAGCATTGATCTCTTCAGCTGATTGGCCGCAGTAGCCAATTGGTTTTTCTACAACCACTCGTGAAGTTGATGTGATCAAGCCTTTGGTAGATAAAATCTCACAACAGCTGCCATATACAGCTGGCGGTAATGATAAGTAAAATACACGTGACTTGTCTTGTGCATCTTCTTCTAAAATATTTTTTAGTTTATCCCAATCATCATCAGCTTGTGTTACATTCGTTACAACTGGTACTAAGTGGGTAGCAAACGCTTTCCAATCTTTTGTATTAAACTCGCCTTTGCCTAAAAACTGCTTAAGCGCTTCATGCGCGGTTTCAATATATTCTGCACGTTTACTTTCTTCTCGAACGGTCGGTAAAATGCGCGAACCTTGTGGTAGGTTGCCTTCTTGATATGCGCGATACATTGCAGGAAGTAACTTGCGTAGTGCAAGGTCACCGCCGCCCCCAAAAATTACAATATCAAAAGGATTTAGCATAATTTACTCTCTAAATTTACTATGCCATGTTGTCAACTACGTAAACCGCAGTACAGGCATATATTCTTGTTGTTTAGGTGATATCAGCTTTTAGCATCAATTGAAAAAGCCTGTTGAATTCGCTTGTTCTTGGCTGGTTAAATGAGTCTTAGGGGCTCTGCATATCCTCTCACAAATATACAGGCCCTAAGAACTCCAGCGCTACCCGTTCAAAGGTATTTGGTTTGTAATACACATAAATAACGCATATTACTAAAATTGTTTAAGCGCGACGCGCTTTGTAGTAACTCATCAAACCCTGAGTTGAACTATCGTGAGGGTGATTAACATCATCATCAAGTAGTTCAGCTTCGATTTTAGATGCTAGGCCTTTACCTAACTCTACACCCCATTGGTCAAATGAACATATTTCTAAAATTATGCCTTGGCAAAATATTTTGTGTTCATAAAGCGCGATTAATCGACCGACGGCTTTAGCATCAACAACATCGAGTAAGATTGATGTCGTTGGGCGGTTACCTTTATGAATTTTATGATTTACTAGCTGCTCAATCTCAGAATCAGACTTTCCTTTTGCGGCTAAATCAGTACGAACTTGCTCTTCATCCACACCCATCATCATTGCTTCTGTTTGTGCAAAGAAGTTAGACAACAAAATATCATGATGTTTGCCGACGTTAACTTGTGGCTTAACTGATGCAATAAAATCAGCCGGTACAACAACATTACCTTGGTGCAGGCACTGATAAAACGCATGTTGACCATTAATACCTGTCATACCCCAAATAATCGGGACCGTGGTGTAATTTACAGTTTCACCCGCAAAATTCACATGTTTACCATTACTTTCCATCTCACCTTGTTGTAAATATGCAGGCAACATATGCAAAGCTTGGTCATAAGGTAAAATAGCTTGCGCATCATGCCCTAAAAAGCTGGTATTCCACACACTGAGCAAGGCCATTAATAATGGTACATTTTGCTCATTTGGTGCTGTTTTGAAATGTTCATCAACTTCAAACGCACCTTCAAGGATAGCTTCAAAAGCTTCAAAGCCTAAATAAAGAGCGATTGGTAATCCTATCGCACTCCATAATGAAAAGCGACCACCAACCCAATCCCACATAGTGAATACGTTTTCATCAGCAATACCAAAAGCAGCTGTCTTCTCTAGGTTGGTACTAACAGCAACAAAGTGTTTAGCAATCGCTTGGCTGTCTTGAGCTGACTTTAAAAACCACTCAACCGCTGTTTTAGCGTTAGTCATGGTCTCTGATGTGGTAAATGTTTTTGAGGAAATAACAAATAAAGTCGTTTCTGGGTCAATTTCTTTTAATACTGACGCAATTTGGACACCATCAGCATTGGAAACATAGTGAACTCTTAGTGTATCGTCAGCGTAGCTTTTGAGCGCTTCAGTTGCCATCTGTGGGCCTAAATTTGAGCCACCTACACCGATACTCACAATCGATTTAACCGCTTTGCCTGTGTAACCAAGCCATTGCCCTGAGCGCACTTTCTCAACAAACACTTTAATTTTATCAAGCTCGGCGTTAACCACACAACTCACGTTTTCGCCATCAACAACCAGTGAAGAGCTTTTGCGATTTCGCAATGCAGTATGAAGTACAGCTCGGTCTTCGGTGATATTAATTTTTTCACCGCTAAACATTTTATCTCGCCATCCAGCTATATCACATGCTTGGGCTAAGGCTAGTAACTCTTCCATCACTGAGCTATCAATTAATTGCTTTGAATAATCAAATAAGACACCGGGGATCTGGGTAGAAAATTGCTCGAACCGCGTGCTATCGTTGGCGAATAAATCTTTAAGATGAGCTTTTTTCATCTTCTGTGCACTTAGTTGTAATGCCTGCCAACTAGCTAACTGTGAACGACAACTCATTTTTAATATCCCCTTTTGACTTGCAACAAACTGATTTATAACTATCTTTTATAAATACAGAAGAAAAAATAGCGTAACAACCTACAATCGAGGTTAACGATAAGTTAAAATGACAGCGCTGTCAATCTTCTACTTTTATATTTTATAGATGAGATAATAACGCATATTTACTCATTTGACACCGGTATCATAAAAATTATCTCAATTATTTTACTGCTATTTTAGCGCAACATTAGATACACTAACTGGTCTTGATGAAGAATTAATGACTCGCCTACTCATTTAGGCTAAAACACTGAGCTTCATGAATTCATGGCAACACAAAAACAACAACCTAAAAAGTAACTGTATGAAAGTAACTATAAATGATGTAGCGAAACTCGCTGGGGTTTCGATGAAAACGGTTTCGCGAGTAATCAATAAAGAACCTTCTGTACGCAAAAAAACATATGATGTGGTAATGGAGGCAGTTAACGAGCTTAACTACCAGCCTAACCTAGCTGCACGTAATTTAGCAGGTACATCATCATTTACCGTTGGTCTTGTTTATGACAACCCAAATGCATACTACGTCATTGATATGCAAAATGGCGTATTATCGCGCTGCAAAGATGAAGGCTATGAACTGGTTATACACCCTTGTAATTACGCCGATGACAACATGGAGCAAGATATCAAAACCATGATCAAACGCTCCCGCTTAGCCGGATTAGTGCTCACACCTCCACTTTCAGAGCAAAGTAGCATTACTAATATGTTGGATGAATTAAATATACACTATGTCCGTGTGCTATCAGGTCGACCGACTGATGAAGATCAAGATACTTGTATTTATGTAAATGATTACAAAGCAGCCTACGAAATCACAACTCACTTACTTACACTCGGCCATAAAAACATTGGCTTTATTTGTGGTGATAAAGAGCATAAATCAACCAGTGAGCGTTTAGAAGGATATAAAGCTGCACTTGAAGATCATAATAGCCAAGCAAACAGTGACTTCATATATGACGGGAAATATTCGTTTGAATCAGGTGTTGAAGGTGCTAAAGCGTTATTAGCCGATAATAATAAATTGGCAATCACGGCTATTTTAGGCGGCAACGATGAAATGGCTGCAGGCGCTCTGTTTGCTTCGCGTTTAATGGGCATACAAATACCCGAGCAATTATCAATTACCGGCTTTGAGAACTCGCCGTTCTCCCGTCAAACTTGGCCAAAACTAACAACAGCTCACCAAGAAAATGATGTTATCTCTCAACATGCTGCCCGTTTGCTATTTACTAAAACACGAGGTGCTCGTAACCAAGATAAAGAGATTATTACCACATTTACGCCCTCTATTGTAGTCAGAGACAGCTCCGGCCCTAAGCTTTAATACTAATATGTAATATGGCGCTCTACTGAGCGCCATTTTTTTTCGCATCAAAAGCTATTATAACAACGCCATTCCACCATCTAAATTATATACCTGTTCAAAACCAAGTTGTGTAAGATTTGCAGCTGCTTGCTTAGAGCGATTACCACTTCGGCACAATAGAACATAACGTCGAGACTTGTCTAATTGGCCATCGGCACACGCATTAGCCATTCTACTTAATGGAATGTTTATAACGCGGTGTTTATCTATATTAAATAAGTGTGGTAACGCAGTTACGCCATGCTCATAAGGCTCGCGTGTATCAATTAAATAAGCGTTCGCATCATTTAATAACGCCTTTGCATGAACGATATCCACTTGCGAAGCTGAGAAACTATCTAATTTAGCTGCATACCCACAAAGACTTGCAAACTTGCCAGTGCTTTGAGTGTCATGTGCGCTTTTTTGATCAGCAAATTCAACAACTGAGATCTGATTGTTTAATAAAGCGAACAACAGCGGTGTTTGTATAATTTGGGTTTGCCAGTTTATTGCGAAACATTGCTGATAATCATGGCCAGAACAGATGATACTCTCTTCTGCCAAAGCGTTATTTAGTTTAACTAGAGATTCAGCCATTTGCACGGCACTGCCGCCTTTTAAACTAGTATTACCAAGGCCCGCAGGTAAAAGTAAATCACCACAAAAGCAATAAAGCACTTTTGACGTTTTATTACAGCGTAACATGTAACTAAAGCTATCAATGCTATGCCCTGGAGTAGCAATCCGCTCTACCCTAGTCTGCCCTAATTCAATTACTGATGAGGCAGCTGGCCAGCCTAATTGATCTGACCCACAAAAGTTTAAATGTGCTGAAAGAGCGGCTTTAAATAGCTCAACAGATGACATACGATCTTGATGTGCATGAGTGTCTAAAATGGCAACAACTTGAAGCTTTTGTGTAGTGACTATTTTTTCTAATCGCGGTAATAACTCTGCAATTGGATCTATTATTACTGCTTGGTGTTGGCTCGTAACATACAACCAGCAACATGCCCCTTGGTGACGGTACTGTGTTAAACCAAGTGCACAAGCTTCTTGCTGCGGTGATTCAGAATCTGACACGATTAAACAGTTTGCTTGCAAAATAGATTTAAGGGAGCGAATGCGCTCGCAAGCAAAATTAATATCCGTTTGCGTGGTGGCTGGTCCAAATGATAATCGTAAGGCATTTTCACTTTGCCAGTTAGACTTCCCCATTGCATCTAAAACAAAGCTTCTACTGGCTCCTGAACTACACGCTGAGCCACCGCTAATGCGTATGCCTGCTGCATCAAATAAGTCCATCACTTCTTTACTACTCAACTCATTAACAGAGAAGTTAAGCGTAGTGGGAACACTGTTTTCAAATTTATGATTGAATGTCAATTGACCAAATGTGTACTGTAGTGCATTGTGTAATTTTTCTCGATAATCATGCAATACGCTGAGTGGCTTAAACGTGTCATCTGTCTCATCTAGTAACAAATTAAACAGCTTATTAAGACCTGCGATCCCCGGTAAATTTTCAGTGCCAGAGCGCATACCGCTTTCTTGACCTCCCCCGGCAATAAACGGGGTATATGCACTGCCCTGACGAATATATAAAACACCAATACCTTTAGGTGCGTATAATTTGTGCCCAGAAAACGGCGCATAGTCTATCGTTGTTGTACTGAGCTCTAATGCTGTTTTACCTAACGCTTGAACGCAATCAACCATCCATGCAACGTCCGTGTTTTTTGCACGAATGACTGCCTCTATTGCGGTTAAGTCTTGATAGACACCCGTTTCATTATTCACCGCCATGGTACAAATCATCAATGCTTTGTCGGCATGTTGTGCAATAAAATCTAAATCTAAAATACCCTCACTTGAAACGGGTATGGCAAGAACTTGCGCATTGATCCCTAAGACTTCATTCCAATGAATTAATGTATTTGGCACTGCTTTATGCTCAGTTGCCCCATAAAGTAAAACCGGTTTATCAATCGAGTGATTTTTTGCGGCTATTAGTGTAGAAACAACAGCCGTTTGAATACCTTCTGTCGCACCAGAGGTAAATAAAATATCACCATCATGCGCACCAATCACTGCTCGCGCTCGATTACGAGTTTGTTCTAATAAATGTTTGGCTTGAATACCAGTAATGTGCGAAGACGATGGATTACCAAAGCAAATTTGCATCGTATGAGAAACAACCTCTGCAATGCAAGGCAACACGGGCGTTGTTGCGTTTGCATCAAGGTAAATTTGTGATGTTGAATCAGTTGAAAGTAAAAGATCAGACATTAAAAAACGCACCATATTACTAAAAGATATATCTTATAACACATTCTACATAAATTTTATGTGCTGCGTAATAATCAATTCATCTCTATGGTGCGCTATCTATACCATTTAAGACTAAAGCTGTTGATTATGCTCAATCAGTTGCTCTTCTTGCTTGCTCGACCATGCATTAATTAGTGCCTTTACGAGTGAAGCGAGAGGGATCGCAAAAAACACGCCCCAGAACCCCCAAAGCCCACCAAAAAATAGCACCGCAACAATAATAAATACCGGGTTTAAGTCTACCGCTTCAGAAAACAACAACGGTACCAATACATTGCCATCAAGCGCTTGAATAATGCCGTATACAATTAAAATGGTCCAAAACTGTGTTTCTACGCCAAACTGGAACAACGCCACTGCTGCAACGGGGATTGTAACTAAAGCAGCACCTACAAAAGGGATCAGTACAGAAAAACCAACGAGCACACCAAGCAGTGCTGCATAACGAAGATCTAGGACTGTAAAAGCAATAAACGATGCCGAACCCACAATTAAAATTTCAAACACTTTGCCACGAATATAATTCATAATTTGCTGATTCATTTCGTGCCAAACCTGTAAAATCAAGCGACGCTGTTTAGGTATCAATTTTTCTGCGCTCGTTATTAATTCGAGTTTGTCCTTTAGCATAAAAAATACTAACAAAGGCACTAAAATCAAATAAATAAGCCAAGCAGCTACATCTTTAAGTGAGGTCAATGATGCAGAGAGCACGACTTGACCAAATTCAATTACTTTATTTTCAACATTAGCAACTACAGACTGCACTTGCTCTGCAGTAATGAGGCTTGGATAATCATCCGGTAATTGCAATAAAAATGCTTTACCTTGCTCTATCATGTGTGGAGATTCTTGTACTAGATTACTAGTCTGTTGCCACAAAACTGGACCCATCCCAATAATTAATGTCAGCATTACACTTGTAAACACCAGCATAACAAGAATTGTTGCGGTAAAGCGGCGTAACCCTAAACGCTCAAGATGAACAACAGGCCAATCTAATAAATAAGCAATCACTAACGCAACTAATACTGGCACGATCAATGAGCCAAAGAAGTAAAACAACGCCATAAGCGCAATTAATAAAAAAAGTAAGGTAACTGAGTGAGGATCTGAAAACTTTCGTTCGTACCAGATTTTTACATATTCAAACACGTAATGGCTCCACAAATAACAGCCCTAGCTGCGGCTCTAATTTGTATTGATAATGATGTTTTTGCAAAAAACGTTCTATATCTGACGTAGATTGCTCTATTGAAAAAATAAATTTAATCGGCCGCATGTTACAGTTTGCCTGTTTTAAGCCTAACTTAAATTGAATAAATTGCTGCGGACAATTATATGTTCGTAAATCGAATTCTAACATAACTCGCATTCTCCCAAGATAAAATGCACAAAAAGTCTCATTACGCTGGTCTGTTGCTGAGTGTATTTGAAATTTTTCTTAAAACCCGCAGCGCAATAGTTTATCCTTAGTAAATAAACTGTAGTAAGGATATATTCATGCCCGGGACGCATAATAAAGCGCTACTACCAAGTAATCCAACTTTAAAAGAGATTAACTGGTATAAAAAGCAAATAAATTGGGGTGAATTACCACCATTTTATCATATGGTTGCGTCTTCAGTTAGTGAATCTGAGGGCATCTTAGAGCATGGCTTTGATAACGCCGTTAAGCGCTTAATAGATAAACGCAATTGGAACTTAGACATACTCGAAGGCTTTGAAAATTCACTCGGTGAAATCCATTGTGATAAAAAACCGCGCATAGCTTTGCATCAAATTTTTACTGACCGAGGTTTTGAACTATGGGCGCTTCCCTACGCTAAGGAAGTTACAATAGATCAATATGTAAAAGATAACCGCTTTATGGAGTTTAAAGTATGGGATCCTGTCACCATGAAAAGCCTGATCCGAATAAATCAATTACATAAGTTTATCGGGTTTTATTTTGAACGTGGTGATAAGGCCGATAAAGCTTTGATCCTCCACGCTCACAAAACAGTACATAAAATTATTACTTTTTTACAAAGAGAATTGAACGTAGTAAAGCTCGATGGTGTCACAATAAAAGATTTCTACCAATTGTGTGAAAAAGACAGCCGTGCATGCAGTGATGAAATTGATATAGCAAAACTGATGCTTGGCGACACAATCAACAAGGAATAAAATGCGATTAAAATCAGCCTTTATCACCGCAATTAGTGCGTTGTTTACGATAAGCGTACTTAGCAGTGAGCCTTTAAAGGCACAAACTAACTTCAAACTACCAGATTTAGGTACTTCTGCATTACAAGCTTTACCACTTGAAAAAGAACAAGCGATTGGTGAAGTAATGATGATGCAAATTCGAGGTTCATCCCCCGTTATTAACGATCCTGTACTTGATGAATATTTAACAACCCTTGGTCGAAAGTTAGTGGCTAACGCTAATGATGTACGCTTTCCTTTTTCTTTTTTCTGGATCAATAACCCTGAGATCAATGCCTTTGCTTTTTACGGTGGTCATGTAGGTGTACATACAGGGTTAATGGCACAATCAGATAATGAAAGTCAATTTGCGTCCGTACTAGGCCATGAAATTGCTCACGTCACACAGCGCCACCTAGCTCGTAGAATTCAACAGCAGCAAGATAATAGCGCACTCACAATTGCGGGGATGATAGCCGGTATTTTAGCCAGCGTTGTATCGCCTGACGCAGGTATTGCTATTATTTCGGCAAACCAAACTCAAGCCGCCTTTAGCCAACTAACGCATAGTCGCTCAGCTGAACAAGAAGCGGATCGGATTGGTATGCAAACACTTAACAATGCTGGTTTTGACCCCTATGCATCGAGCGAATTTTTAACCAAACTTGCTGCTCAACTTCGCTACAAATATAAACCTCCAGCGTTCTTACTTACTCACCCACTCCCTGAATCTAGGGTATCCGATGTACGTTTGCGCGCACAACAATATGATAAACGTCAGTACCCGACTAGTTTAGAGTTTAATTTGGCAAAAAGCCGTGTGATTGCCCGCTATCATCATAAACCTAAAGATGCTGAAAATTTATTTAGAAAACTCATTAAAGACAATAATTTTTACAATACCACTGCACTTAAATATGGATTGGGAATTAGTTTACTTGATCAAAAAAAATTAGATGATGCAGCAGAGATATTAGAAGAATTACTTGCGTCGGATCCGAAAAACCTCTTTTACATTGATACTCATACCGATTTACTTATTGCCCAAAAAAAGGCTGACGAAGCAGTTAATTTTTTAGCGAAGCTGCACGACAATCGACCTAATAACCAAGTAATTACCTTAAACTACGCTAATGCGGCTTTAGAAGCAGAACAGTACCCTGTAGCAGAGCAGCTGCTAAAATCTTTTTTACTTGAAAAGCCAGATCATAACTTGGCGAAACAATTACTCGCTGATACCTACAAAAAACAAAATAACTTGGCTGCGTATCACGAAGCAAATGCTGATGTACTAGCCCAGTATGGTGCGTATTTAAAAGCGGCTGACGAAGTGCAAAAAGCGTTAAATTTTGTCGAGCCGCAAGAGCTGGTTAAACAACAGAGATTAAAAGCGTTACTAACACAATATAGGCAAATGCAAAAAGAACTCGCGAGACTTTAAGTCTCGCGTCAGTTGCCCTAAAATAGCCCCACTTTAGTTAAAGGATATTTATTATGTCAGTCTCTATTTATCATAATCCACGTTGTTCTAAATCTCGTGAAACACTTGCATTACTTGAAGAAAAGTCAATAACTCCAGACGTTATCGAGTACTTAAAAACGCCATTAAATGAAGCTCAACTAAAAACACTTATAGACCAATTAGGGTTTAATTCTGCTCGTCAGATGATGCGTACCAAAGAAGACATATACAAAGAGCTCAATTTAAAAGAGCAAACAAACGAAGATGCGCTTATCAAAGCAATGGTGCAAAATCCTAAATTAATTGAACGTCCTATTGTGGTTAACAACAATAAAGCAGCCATTGGTCGTCCTCCTGAAAATGTATTAAGCGTACTTTAATGCAACCAACTATTATTGTTCTTTACCACTCGAGCCACGGCTCTGTTGCAGCTATGGCACATGAAATTGCCGATGCCATTGAATTACAAGGCGGTACCGCCTTACTACGTACTTTTGTCGTTAAAAACCCTGAAGATATTGTTATCAGTAAAGAAGAACTAATAAGCTGTCATGGACTGGCCTTTGGTACTCCAACCCGGTTTGGCATGATGGCTTCGCAAGCGAAAACATTTTGGGAGACCACCAGTGATTTATGGCTAAAGGGTCAGCTGATTGATAAACCCGCTTGCGTGTTTTCATCGTCAAGTAGTATGCATGGTGGAAATGAAGCTACGTTATTGAATTTATCATTGCCACTTTTACACCATGGAATGATGTTGATGGGTGTCCCTTATGAAGTTCCTGAGTTGCTCGCAACACAATCCGGCGGTACCCCCTACGGTGCCAGCCATGTAGCTGGCTCAAGTAACAACGCCCAACTGAGTAAAGACGAAATCAAAATTTGCCAAAGTGTTGGCCAAAGACTGGTTAAAATCACGAGAAAATTACAATGACAACTGAAAAAACTACCAGCATAGCTAAGAAGCCACTGACGATTCGATTTCAGCGTATAGCATTGTTTGGCTACTTTGGGCTTTTAATATTGATGCCAATATGGCTTTATTTAATAGCACCACGTGAAGGCCACAGTAATGGCTTTATTTTTGCTGTTTATATTCTACCTTTACTCCTACCTTTAAAAGGCATTTTACAAGACAAGCCTTATACGTATGCATGGGCAAACTTTATTGTCATGTTTTATTTCATCCATGGCTTTACATTATTATGGGTTGCTCAAGGTCAGCTTATCTGGGTATTACTGGAATTACTATTCGCAAGTGCCATGTTTATAGGGTGTACTTACTATGCTCGTCATCGAGGCCAAGAGTTAGGGCTTAAGATACGTAAGCTAAAAGAAGAGCTTGCAGAAGAGAAAGCCGCACATGAACACAACAAAGATTAATCCTAATTCCAAACAAAAAACGCGCTAAATAGCGCGTTTTTTTTGCACCTCTGCGAAGTTAAACTAATTCGCTTAAAGTTGCTAATGCAACAATACTGGCAAGCCCCAACTGAGCTATCAAGCTTAAAAAAGAGAAACAGCGCAACACAAATAGACCCCAAGGGTGTTTGATATGGGGATACAGCGCGCAGCGTTTTAAGCTCATTGCAAAAAAGAAGCAAATAATCGATAACATGGTAAGGCTTAATGTTAATTCACTTTTTATAGCAAGCGTTTCATCGAAAAAGAAAAACAACTGTAATGGTAATAATAAAGTGACAATGGCGTGTAATCCATGCACTTTTTTAATTCGTGCAAACTGCCCATCAGGTGAAAGCTCTTTTATACCAAAGTCTCGCTCTAAACATTTGACTAATTGCGTTGCTTTTATACTCACAGCTAAGCGGTAACAACTCAGCCCTTCGTTATTGCGTACTCGAAAGTCATACCCTGATTTAAGTAATAGCACCATGAGCGGTTCATTTTTGGCGATAACGGCATAATGCAATGCAGTATTTCCTAACTTATCCGCGAGTGTTTTATCTTGCTTATCGAGCAAGGTTTGAACTAAGTTTACATAACCTTTTTCTACCGCCCACATAAATGCGGTTTTGTCATTCTCGTCACTTAAGGTGCCTGTCGCACCTTGCTCAATAAAGCGCATAGCCATTGTTTGCTTTGCTGTATCAAAGCTTAAATGCGCCAATAAGGCTTGTTCTAATAAAAGCGCAGAATCTACATTAGGAGATACTTGGGTTAGCAAGGTGAAATAATCTTTGCCGCTTGCTACTTTTTCAGCGGCTAGCTCGCTTAAGCGCTCAATATCATTTACTGACTGAGGAATGAATTGACTAAAACGCTCTCTAAAATCAACTTCTTCCCATATTGCTAATGCATCCTCAGCACTAATTTTACTCCCTGTATTGAGTGCATGCTCAATAACCGTAAAATAGCGTTTAGTAAACAAATGGCCAATCAGTGAAAGCGGTGTATCAATAGCTGCCTGCGCTGCTATGCTGGCGTACTTTTCTAACCGCTGACACATTAATAGTACTAGGCTTTCAGGAGTATAGTCATTGTCGTAATAGTAATTTTTTGCTGCACTTATATAATGCTGTGCATCTTCATCGTATTCACTAATATGTTGAAAGAAACATTCTTCAAACGGTTCGAGTGGAGTTAACCATGTGAGGTAATAAATTGGGGGTAATACGGTGGTGCAAACACCATCATCTTCTTCAGTGGAGCGACAAGCAGGCCACGCTTCTAAAGCGTCTAGAATAAATGCCCCATTCTGCTCAATAAGTCCTTTGACTAATAGCGGGTATTCTTTAGGCCAAATTAGTACATTTTCCATTAAATCAACACAACTCCAGTGTCTAAAATGCTCGGGGGATAAGTGAGTGCTAAGTTATAACAAGCTAAAACTGACACTGCGCTTAATACTCTTTAATACTTGTGCACAATAGAGTAATCGACTCAAATACACGAGGCTTATTCTAACATACCTTGATCCACGCGCTAGACTAAAGAGTGTGATTTTAAAAGAATAATAGAAAACGACAAACTAGTAACGTAGCTTGTCGTTTTAGGTTGGAGACTTACTTAAAAAGTTATTTTTTACCCAATTCTGTTGTCACTTGCGCCAACCCAACTGCTGAAATTCGCTGGATGACTTCTTTTTGTTTTGCACTTAGTAATGAGATCCCTTCAGCGACAATATCGTACACTTTCCAGCTACCATCTTTACTTTGACGTAACTTAAAATGTAAATCAATTGTTGGCGCGCTGGTGTCTATGATCTGTGTTTTGACCGTAGCGAAATCACCAGAAATCACATTTGTATCATCTTCAAATTTAATTTTTTGTCCAGTGTATTTCATTAACGCACCGGCATAAGTTGCACTCAAGTAATGTTCAACTGAAGAAATAAACGCACTCGCCTGCGCACGATCAATTCCTTTAATATGTTTACCTAGTAATTTATATGAGACAAACTTCACATCCATATGAGGCATCAAATATTTATCTACAACAGCAGTCATTTCACTTTTACTTGCCGTTCCTTGATTATTTACTTTACTGATCTCACTAAACAACTGATCTCCCACTTGAGTTAAGAGCTGTACAGGTGATTGTTGGGCATTAGCAAAAAGGGAACTACTAAAAAATAATGTAATAATAAATAGATAGTGCTTCATTGAAATCATTGTGTGTCTCCTCTATGTGTGAGTGGGTAATTTACCTGTTTTGTATGCTTACAAAAAGAATCTAAATGGCACATTATTAATGGCAAATTCGCACCAATCAAAATATCTCTTCATAATCAGGTTGTTACTTCTTCAAATATCTAATTGCAGAGGGAAAGTGTTTTTTAGTCGCTTGAATTCATACTAATCATACCCCTATTTTGTAAATATCAATTACATCTATGGACGCTTCTAATGACTTACAAACAAGTATTTAGATATATTTTTATGGTATTAACTTTTATAGCTAGTACTAACAGCTTTGCACTATCAAATCATGGTTATGCCCTCGATTACGTCCAAGGCGAAGGAGACGTTAAAGGGCTAAAACTAGCCTACCAATACCATGCTCCACAACTTCAATCTATTTTGAAAAATAGCCATGTTTATTTAGAATCTAGTATCAACATTTGGGAATACGGTGCTGAAAATAAACATCAAACTAACTTGGTGTTAGCGATATCGCCAGTACTCCAATATCCTATAGGGCACATCAAAAACATACCTATATCTATAGAAGCAGGAATTGGATTTTCTCTTATTGACGATACTTACTTTGCAAGCAAAAATGTAAGTACACACTACCAGTTCGAAGACAGAATTGGCTTTGTTGCCGAGTTTGGCGATGTGACTACAGCTTTACGCTACCTGCATTACTCAAACGCAGGTTTTAAACGCCCTAATCCTGGACTCGATTTTATTTCCTTATCATTGTCTAAACGTTTTTAAGAATAATAATATTTGCTATACTCGGCGCTACAGTCGCTCATTGAGAACAAAATGCAAGTTTGGCATATACTCATTATTATTTTGGTGCTTGCCATCATAATAGGAAATGTTTTACTGATAAAACATTCGGCAAAAATGGAATTAAAAAAACCGAACGATAAAGAAAGCGCAAGCTCAAAGAAGGAAAAAAGCCCTAACTAAATTTGTTAAGGCTTTATATCGTAGGCAATGCCTTTTACGAATGAATATTGGTTATTGCAATTCTTTCCGTAACTCTTTAGTCGCTTTAACCATATTATCAATGGCTTGGCGCGTTTCTTCCCAACCACGGGTTTTTAAACCGCAGTCTGGATTCACCCATAAACGTTCAACTGGTATTTTACGTGCAGCTTTATGAATTAGCGCTTTTATCCATGCGATATCAGGTACATTTGGAGTATGAATATCATAGACTCCAGGTCCAATGTCATTTGGGTAATCAAAATTTTCAAATGCGGCCAACAATTCCATATTAGAACGAGATGTTTCAATGGTGATCACATCCGCATCCATATCTGCAATCGCGGCTATAATGTCATTAAACTCCGCATAACACATATGAGTATGAATTTGAGTTTCATCTTTTACGCCACTGGCTGAGACTCTGAATGCATAAGCTGCCCATTCCAAATACGCTTGCCACTGACTTTCTTTTAATGGCATACCTTCACGAAATGCAGGTTCATCTATTTGAATAATATCAATACCTGCATTTTGCAAATCAACAACTTCATCACGCAATGCCAGTGCAATTTGATTGGCAATCGTTGCTTTATCTAAATCATCACGTATAAATGACCAAAACAAAATAGTGATCGGCCCTGTTAGCATACCTTTCATTTTTTTACTGGTCAGTGACTGCGCATAGTATGACCACGCAACCGTCATGGCTTTTTCCCGTGACACATCCCCCCAAATCACTGGAGGCTTAACACAACGAGAACCATAACTTTGTACCCAACCAAACTGGGTAAAAGCAAACCCTTCGAGTAATTCACCAAAATATTCAACCATATCATTACGCTCAGCTTCACCGTGTACTAATACATCTAAATCCAAAGCCTCTTGTTCTTCTACTGCATAACGAATTTCTGCTGCCATTTGATTTTGATAGTCATCGGCCGATAACCTACCCCTTTTAAAGTCACGACGAGCTTTGCGGATTGCTTGTGTTTGCGGGAATGAGCCTATCGTAGTAGTGGGCAGTAATGGTAAATTCAGTGCTGCGCGTTGCTTTTTCATACGTTGAGAAAATACACTCTGACGTTTGCCATCATGTACTGTTAACGCACTTACTCGTTGCTGTACCACAGCATTATTGACACGAGTAGATGTTAAACGTGCTTTTACAGGAGCTGAATATGCAATGAGTTCGCTATTGTCATTATTTTCTAAAGCAACGTTTAATAATGACAACTCTCGGCCTTTTTGTTTTGCAAATGCAAGCCATGAGCGTAATTCATCATCAAGCTTTTCTTCCTGATCTAAATCGACAGGCGTATGTAATAGCGAACAAGATGGTGCCAACCATAAATTATTACCGCGCCTTGCTGCTATATCTTTCACATTATTAAAAACAGTAACTAGATCTGCACGCCAAACATTACGTCCATTTATAACACCCAATGATAAAACTTGATTTAAATTCAACAAGTTATCTAACTCAGCGATATCAACCGTGGTGGCAACACAATCAAAATGCACACCATCGACAGGGTAAGCTGCAATGTCATCATAATAAACAGTGACTGTGTCAAAGTAGCTAGCAAGTAACAATTTCACCCCTTGCCCCGCAAGAGCATTAAAACTGATCCTTAATGCATTGCGATAATTATCCGCCAGCTCAAGACCAAGAATAGGCTCATCGATTTGTACCCACTTAACACCTTGCTGTGCTAGCTTTGCTAATACTTGTTGATAAACAGGCAATAACCTTTGCAGTAGAGTTAATTTATCAAATTCTTGGCCAGCACATTTAGCTAAATAAAGGTAAGTTACAGGACCGATTAATACAGCTTTTGCATTATGACCTAAAGCGTGTGCTTGAGAAACATGCTCAAATAACTCAGTCCATGTTAATTTAAACTGCTGATCAAAACTCAGCTCCGGCACGATATAATGATAGTTAGTGTTAAACCACTTCGTCATTTCGCTCGCTGCGCAGGAACATCCTGTTGGTGCTCGACCACGACCAATACGAAAGACTGTATCAAGATCAACGTTGCCATTAGCGGTTTGATGACGTTTAGGGATCGCACCTAGTAATAAAGAGGTGGATAACACATGATCATACCAAGCAAAATCACCAACAGGTACTAAATCAACGCCACCATCCGCTTGAATAGCCCAGTTTTCTGCTCGGATAATTTTACCTTGTTCAAGTAACTCTGTTTGGTTAATTTCACCTGCCCAATACGATTCTATTGCAAATTTTAGTTCTCGTTTCTTACCTATACGAGGAAAACCTAAGTTATGTAATTGTGCCATGCTATAAATACTCATTTAGATGTTTAGATGGCCAAAAAATACATTTATTCTTCATATCATACAATTGATGCTTCCTCAGTTTAAACTTGAGGTAAATTCATGAAAATATTTATCAAAATAACAAAAAACACAATGACAACGCTGTCAAAAAATATAGTATAGTAACATTGTAAATATCACGTAAAAAAAGCTACTAGGCATAGCCATCCAGACGTTGAAACATCTCAATTAAAAGCGTAGTATGTCTAAAATCTGAGTGAACCTCACTTTTCCCATGAGAATTATTAAAGATGATTGATGTAAAACACTTGAAGACCATTGCCACATTAAAAGAAACCGGTTCTTTGGTGAATACCGCCCGTGAGCTTTTTTTAACTCAGTCCGCTTTATCTCACCAGATCAAAGATTTAGAGAATAAGCTAGATTGTCAGTTATTCGAACGCAAAACCCAACCTGTGCGTTTTACGCCGCAAGGTATGTTGCTGTTAGAATTAGCAAATGAAGTACTGCCAAGAGTTGAGGCAACCAAGTGCCGTTTAAAAGAAAGCTTAAATCAGCCAATTTCACAGCTGCGCTTAAGTGTAGAATGCCACGCTTGCTTTCATTGGTTACTGCCAACCATTAAAGAATTTAATAATTTTTGGCCCGATATTAAAGTCGATTACGAACGTGGCTTTAGCTATGATGCCATTCCAGATTTACTCAATGAAGAGCTAGATTTAGTCTTAACTTCGGATATACGTGAACCTGATAAACTTGAATACGCACACCTTTTTGACTTCAAGTTAAAGTTAATTGTCGCACCAGATCACGAACTTGCTAAAAAAGCATACGTTACAGCGCTAGACTTAAAAAACGAAACTATTATTTCTTATCCAATTCCTCGTGAGCGTCAGGATATATTTAAGCATTTCATCCAAAATGCACGATTTGATGGCACACTCAAAAATGTTGACCAAGGGCTATTAATTTTCCAATTAGTAAGCGCAGGGATGGGTGTTGCAGCATTACCCGATTGGCTGGTAACCCCCTATGAAAGCCAAGGGTTAATAAAATCAATCCCCCTAGGCGCACTTGGGCTTACTCGTCCAATGTATTTGGCGATGAAGAAGAATATGAAAGACAACCCCGTTTATCGTCATTTTTTAAATACCTGTAAACTAAATAACGGTCGATAATCTCAAGTATTCACAGTAGCATAGACACAAATTTAGTTAATAATGCTACTGTGATGTTTGAACTTAAAAAAATTATCGGCGCAATGCTGATGCCCCTCCCTTTATTAGGTATTGCTTGTGTTGTTTGCCTATGCATGACTTTTCGCAGCAATAAAGTACTTTCACTTATTGGCTTACTAGCGATAAGCTGCCTACTTTTGATCAGCACACCTTTTTTTGCCCAAAAAATTATTTCACCCGATACACAATTACATTATGCTTTTGACGTTAATAAACACACAACCCTTGATAAAATTGTGGTACTTGGATGTGACATTAACCCAAACCCACACTTAACAGCCAACAGTCAGCTCGGTAATTGCGCCAAAAGCCGCTTAGTTGAAGGACTACGTTTAGCATACAAGTACCCAAATTCACAGCTTATTGTATCTGGTGGAGGTATAGGTAAAGTCACAAATAGTAGTTTAATGCGTCAAACTGCTATCAGCTTAGGTGTCAATGCAACTCGCATTAAGCAAAATCCATCTGCAATGGATACTGCAGATGAAGCCAAATTATTAGCACCTGCACTCGTAGATTTCAAGGTTGCGTTAGTAACCTCAGCGAACCACATGACCCGAGCCAAAAGTTTATTTAACGCCCAAGGTATAGAAATTATTCCTGCAGCAACTGATTACTATGACTTTTCAGCATGGCCGATACATAAACAGTTTATTCCCAGTGCTGGTGTATTAAAAGCGGTTACCAGTCAGTGGCATGAAGTAATTGGTAAAGCATGGATTTCATTACGGCGCTGGCTTGACCCTGAAGCACTGTAGCTAAAGTTATACTCTTATGTAGAAATATTTGTGCTGTTCCCTCAAAAGCTGCTATGAAGTATAATTTGCTTTATATAGTGGTATAAATTTTGAGAACATAATGACTGAGCAGTTAGCAACTTTAGGCCAGCTCCTTGATGGAGCTGGTACACAATGGCGTGCGTTTGATATTGGCAGGCACATTACAAAGTTTGAGAAAAAACAGTTTAACGCCATTGAGCAAGCACAAATCCCCTACCCATACCCACTTGCTGGCCATGCTTGGATTGCTATCCAATTTTGGGACAGTGTAGCCAGTAAAGAACCATATGTATGGTTTTTAAAGTTCCCTGTAGATGAACAAAGTAAGCTTGTGTGTGCAAGCCGTGATCATTTTGCCAATATGGTTATTGAAGCGTTAGGCAATGATCTCACTGGTGAGCAAGCTGATGGCAAACTTGATAACAACCCTTATGTTTTTACCCCTAACGCTAATAAACTAGCGGCATTCAACGCACAACTAAAAGTACTCCTTAGGCAACCTGCCTCTGAGTATTATGAATACTCACAGCTTTATTTCAGTGGAAAACTCGGTTTTGATAATTGGCAAAGTGTGGCTGTGCAAGGTATTGCTGACTTTGCGTTACGTTTGGATGACGATGCAAATCTATCAAACTTGCAAAAAGCATGGCCGTATTTACCCCCTGAAGTATTACAGCCCCTAAGTGCTATGCTTGAGCATGTTCAAATCCCAGCAAGTCTATCTGAGCAGCTTTTAGAGCACGCTGAAACAGCTATTGAGCATAAAGATACTCTTTCATTGATTTGCGCGCTGAGGGCCATGTCAAAGTCCCAAGCAAAAGGTTTAACCGCCAAGCTTGTAGACGAAGTTTTAGTATCAGAAATCGCAACTGATTCAGACGTCTTACTTACAATTGCCGGGCGCTGCTTTACGCTACTAGAAGACCCTGAACGCTTACATCTTTTTATGGATAATTGCGCTCACCATCAAGTAATTGATGAGCTTTTCCCAAGTATTTTTGCTGACTTAGTTGCAATCCCGAGTATTCGCCCGCATCTATTAGGTTTATTACGAAAAGAAAACCGCAGCGAAAAGCTCGCTCGCGCAATTGGAAGGTTATTCTCTTAACATGGCAAGCTTATGGACATTCATTATTATTGGCAGTGTAATTTATCTGTTTTGGCTTAATCGAAAAATAGCTGAAGCAGCAAACGCACACGCTAAGCGTCAAACCGACCAACTACAGGTTCAATTAATGAGTGTCGCCTGCACTAAACGTCGTTTTGGACTTTTGAAAAATGGCAAGCCGGGTGTAAAAAGTGAGTTCATGTTTGAATTTTCCAGTGATGGCCAAAGCGCATACCAAGGGGCTTTGTTTATGGAAAACGAAATGCTGAAAAGCGTTGTCGTGCCACCGCATAAGATCTAGTTAGAAAGTTAGAAAGTTAGAAAGTTAGAAAGTTAGAAAGTTAGAAAGTTAGAAAGTTATTTTAGATAAATCTTAATTAAAAGCAACGCCAGAAACTAAGGCGTAACTTATAGTTACGCCCCAATCTGACTTCATCCATAATCAGGCATCCATACCTACGCCGAAGCGACCTTTTTTATCTTTCCCCTGAACGGGTATACATCCCAAATACACCCTCACATCGCATCTATGCGATATCCTACACGTCCTAGTGTTATCCTCTAGCCATCTTTGACTGTCCTGCGCCTCCAGGCACTCCTATTACTTCCTGTAATATAATCCCTTGGTTATTCCTTTTCATTAGCTCCGCTAATGCTCTGCATCCTGGCAGTTTCCTATACCTTCCTTGTCATCCATGAAATCTTATCCATTTGGCATCTTGCCTAGCTTCTTGCTAATTTGCCATATTCCACTTCCTTGGCAGCAGCTCAATCATTGAGTCTGTATCGTCTTGATGAAATAAAGTTTACGTTAATACTGACTTAGAGATAGTGATAAATAGTAATTATTTTCATGTAATATTTTTGCAAAAAAAGAAAAGAATCATAAAACCAACAACTTACAGATTTAATATTAATATATAATTGAATTATAAGTGATAATGCGTACAGCAATGTACGATATATCGCACACTGTAATTTCCAATATACCGTTTAAGCTATAACTCCAATGTATTCAATGAAAACATAGCGGCTTTTGTAAATTCAGCAGAGGTACCATCTTTCTTAAGATATAAAAAGTTTGCTATGTAGAATGTCTGATCAGAGACGAAGATAGCCCTTTGCATAAAGGCGCAGGTCACTCTCGTTATTTGATAAAGATGCTCTCTTTTCTTACAACTGAGTTAATTACCCGGATAGGCTTTTTACGATAAATAGTCAGAAGAATTAAGATTAGATGCTGTAGAAGTGTTTATATGTGGTGGGTGATACTGGACTTGAACCAGTGACCCTCGCCATTATTTGTAAAGGGAGGCGATGCTCTCTTTTCTTACAACTGAGTTAATTACCCGGATAGGCTTTTTACGATAAATAGTCAGAGGAATTAAGATTAGATGCTGTAGAAGTGTTTATATGTGGTGGGTGATACTGGACTTGAACCAGTGACCCTCGCCTTGTAAGGGCGATGCTCTCCCAACTGAGCTAATCACCCACATATAATTTTGATTAAATGGTGGGTCGTACTGGACTTGAACCAGTGACCCTCGCCTTGTAAGGGCGATGCTCTCCCAACTGAGCTAACGACCCCAAATAATCAGTTTTCTTTGCAGTTACCATTTTATAAATGGTGGGTCGTACTGGACTTGAACCAGTGACCCTCGCCTTGTAAGGGCGATGCTCTCCCAACTGAGCTAACGACCCGCAAAGAATATCTAAATGGTGGGTGATACTGGACTTGAACCAGTGACCCTCGCCTTGTAAGGGCGATGCTCTCCCAACTGAGCTAATCACCCATTTAGATTTTTGTAATATACACCATTTAAAAAATGGTGGGTCGTACTGGACTTGAACCAGTGACCCTCGCCTTGTAAGGGCGATGCTCTCCCAACTGAGCTAACGACCCATATTACGATCTTAAAAAATGACTATTAACATAATAACAGGCTTTATATGTGGTGGGTGATACTGGACTTGAACCAGTGACCCTCGCCTTGTAAGGGCGATGCTCTCCCAACTGAGCTAATCACCCACATATAAATTAAAACGCTACTATTAAAATAAAATAGCACTGGACTTTAACCAGTGAACCTCACCGTTACTTATAAATAGCGGTGATGCTCTCTTTTCTCTACTGATATAACGACCATGTAGAGTATAGATGTGGACCACTTTCTAATAAGTGGTGGGTGATACTGGACTTGAACCAGTGACCCTCGCCTTGTAAGGGCGATGCTCTCCCAACTGAGCTAATCACCCACATCTAAAAACAACACATTGCTGCGTTGTTGTGGGGCGCTATTATAGATAGAGTTGTAAATGTGTCAACACTTGAATGAGTAAAAATGGTTTAGATGTGGTTTTTATAATCAACAAGATGGCAGAAAGCACACTTTATAGCCATATTGCTGAGATTTTGTCTCGTTACTTTTAATTTTAAACAAAACACAATGTGTCAGTGAGTGATGTAGCAATAGAATTATATAAACTTCACTGGTTTTAACAAAATCAGAATCTAATAACCTTATCGCTATAGTTGGGTAAAAACTTTATGGCGATTTCTAAATTAAAAGAGCAACCTATTTCCAAGCTTTCTTATCACTCTCACGTTTATATTTAATAGCCTCTGTTAGCAAGCTATCTCATAATGAATTAAACACCTTCCATTTTACAAAGCACAGGAAAACTTTTAATCCAATTAATAAATAGCCTCCTCCCTTTACTTGGCATAACCCTGTTATTCACCAGCATTTAACTCTTTTGAATTGATACTTTATAAAACAAATCACAGAAAGTTAATTTTCCATATAAATGTATACCTTCTATAAACGCATTAAATTGACAAATTGCGAGTTTAACCAGATCCAGAACCTCATGTATAAACAAAAACAACTATTCAGTTCAAAAAACAAACCGCAGAGTGTATAGATTATCCAGTTTGTTGAAAAATAGGGCATTTGAATAAAGTTACTGAAAAAAATGTTGACATTATTTAGGTGGCTGCATAGAATGCGCCCCGCACTCAGCGATACACAGCCCGATTTACCAAGCAGTGTAAAGCAAAATAAGTTGGGGCTATAGCTCAGCTGGGAGAGCGCTTCGCTGGCAGCGAAGAGGTCTGCGGTTCGATCCCGCATAGCTCCACCAAACTTATTTTTGTGTTTGTCCTAGGGTAGCAGTTTTCTGTGTCCCCATCGTCTAGAGGCCTAGGACACCGCCCTTTCACGGCGGTAACAGGGGTTCGAATCCCCTTGGGGACGCCAATCTGATTTATCAGTTTCGGTTCTACCGAGAAAATAGCGAAGCAAATACAGCTCGAGTCTTTATTTGCATTTATTCGTATTACCTTAACTCATGATTGGAGTATAAACAATCAATCGTCCTAGTGACACATTTTTGTGTCCCCATCGTCTAGAGGCCTAGGACACCGCCCTTTCACGGCGGTAACAGGGGTTCGAATCCCCTTGGGGACGCCACTTATTATAAGTGTGTGTTATGAAAACTACTCGCCTGAAACGAGTCTAACTATTCAGTTGTCCTAGTGACACATTTCTGTGTCCCCATCGTCTAGAGGCCTAGGACACCGCCCTTTCACGGCGGTAACAGGGGTTCGAATCCCCTTGGGGACGCCACTTATTATAAGTGTTGTGTTATGAAAACTACTCGCCTGAAACGAGTCTAACTATTCAGTTGTCCTAGTGACACATTTCTGTGTCCCCATCGTCTAGAGGCCTAGGACACCGCCCTTTCACGGCGGTAACAGGGGTTCGAAT
>NZ_JASDCD010000027.1:0-47957 GCF_030408095.1 Pseudoalteromonas sp. APC 3893 | reverse complement strand
TGAGGCAATGCGAATGCGGGGCCCCAAGTCAACGTAGCAAAATCAAAAAGGCAAGCTGGAGTGATGATTATCGGGCGAGAATATTTTTTGGATTATAAATTAATCAAAGTATGCTCCCGCCCTGGACGTCTTGCTTGCAAAGCCTCTGCCACATTATCCTGAATATAAGGGTAAATAACGGGCATATTACCCAAACTTAGAAATGGATAATCATACGCACTTAAGCCCCTTGCTTTGCCTGGAGTCCATTCTTGCGTGCCATGAGTACCTAGATGGATCAATGCATCCGTTTTTCGTAATTGCAACGCTAAGTAGGCAGCCAAATAATAATGGTCCGGCGGCACTTTTGTATCATGTGTATCGGCCCCAACTTTGCCTGATCGAGGCGGCTGAGGCATCACCAATAAGTTGCCCCAACTTACTGCTGGGAAAACAAACGATAATTGATCGTTAATATCACGCAATCCCCAATGTTTGCTAGGCTCACCCCACTTTTTATTTAAAGCTTGCTGTATTTCAACAGGCAACATTGAAAACCACGATAGGTAGTCATTTAAAGGCAAACTGATTGCCTGCTCTTGCTGCCACAAATCGACTAGTTTATCTGGGTGATAAATCCCACTGAGCAACCGCTTTCCTTGCTCAATAACCTCGTTTTCGTTTTTACTGTCAACCGAATAACCGGCCTTTTGTAGTTCTGAAGTGATAGTCGCTATACTTGTAGGAATGTTTAGATTCGAAGCTGACATGTTTTCTTCGCCAGAAGGGGAGTTCCAAAACATTAGAGCAAGTTTTTTAGTTTTATTTTCGGCCTTTTGTAAACGAACTAACGCGTTTAATTTACCTAATAATAATGACACCTGCTTATCAATTAACTCGGCTTCACCATTATGCATCGCGGCAATAACGATAGGATCTGTCATTCCCCAACTTTCTGGTACTGCCATTAACGTTGCAGCAGTGCTGACAGCGAGCCCATCAGCTGACGATAGCCAATCTTGCTTACTACCATTGCGGTAAGTTAGCGCTTGCAGCACTGGTACACCTAGCTGCAAAAACTCTGACTTACGTGCCTCACCATTTTGCATATGAGTCATATTAATTAATGCGCTAGGTTTTTGCTGCTGCCAAAAATCAACCAACCCATTATCATTAACACTATCAAACCAAAAAAATACCGGCATCAACCCTGCATCAATAACTCGTTGATACAAATCGTTTATTGTTTTAGTTTGCATATTACGGATCAAACTATTTGAAATAGCAAAACCGACCATCGGAAGAGGTTCCAAAGACGGATTGTTTTTTAAAAAGTGAGCTAAGTTATCAAATACTCCTGTTGGCGAATACACACCTTGCTTTTTAAGTGTAATCGGCTCAGGAAAAACAATATTAGTTTCTTTATTCACTATTTTTTGTAAAGCACCAAGTAAATACTCGTAATTTTGCTGTGTGCCATTATCATAATAAGCAATAAAATTACGCGCCCACGGCCCCGGTATTTTGCCAAATCCAGGCCGCCCCCCACCTACTTGAATCCAAGGCACATTAAGCCCCGCCACTCCATCAGGTAACGCAGCAACAACTGCCGCTCTATCCGAAGGTCTTGGCCCATCTAAAATCACTAACGAAGTGGTATTTAATTGGGCATCTGATATTTCATTAATTTGTTGGGCATAAATATAATCAACATGTATGTTGTATTTCTCTGCAATGCTCGCTAACTGTTTAAACTTACCTGCAGCAACAAAATCAGATGCAATCACCAGCACCTTAGCGGGGGCTTGCGCAAGCGCGGGCGCTGCTAATAGCCATAAAAATAACATAAAAAATCTTAGCATAATCAAAAGTTCATCCGCGCACCAAGAAACAACGTACGTCCAGACTCAACAAACTCAAACTCTACCGATTCATCAGGTAAGTAAACATCCGTTAAGTTTTCAATACTGGCTCGAACTGACCATTGTGAATTAATGCGATAACTAGAACTTACGTGAAGCAATTGATAACTAGGCAGTTTGGCATCATCTAAATACTGTTCACCAACATACTCTAAGCGTAATTGAGTATCTAACCTTTCGCTTGGTTGCCATACCAACTCTGCATAACCAGACATTTTGGGTTTATTTTCTAGTGCTTTATCTTCGGTATCATTGCGTGCATCGAGGTAATTCATATTAGTTGAAACACTCAAATCATTTAATACTTGCCACTGCGCATTTACTTCAACACCTGATAAAGTCGCACTTTCAATATTTCGATAATTGCGTAATGCACCGCGTCCATCGCAACCCGAGATGCAAAATGTTTCGATTAAATCATCTACTTTTGTTTCGAATACCGTTGTTGTTATATTCCAATTATTACTTGCATAACGTGCAGATAACTCATAAGCCTTATTTGTTTCAGGTTGTAAATCAGGATTACCCACAATATAAAACAGGCCACCGGCTGCAGATGTTTCATATTCAGCAGAAAGTTGCTTTAGGCTAGGAGCTTTAAAACCTTCACCATACCCCCCCTTAAATACCCAATCGCCTTGACTCCACACTAAATAAGCACGAGGACTCGTTTCCCAGCCGTACATATCATGATGGTCAAAACGGCTCCCAAGTAACAATGATAAATCATTACTCATTGCCCAATCATCCTGAACAAAAGCAGATTTTTGTATCGTTTGACTTTCTCCAGCCTCATTAACAGTGCTGTTTTTGAGATTCTGGCGTAACCATTGTCCGCCAAACTGTAACTGATGGACTCCTAACTCTGTTCCCAATCTAAAATCGGCAATATCTTCTGTTATGGTACTTGGGCTAGTAGCTGAAATGCCATTCGTTCGCGTATTTTCACGATCAACTTCAGTATGATACATGCGTACAGTTGAGTCTCCCCATGACCAATAGCCCTGGTGCCGCATTGATAATTGCACCTGTTCAATGTCATCTTTAAAAGTATAGTAAGTTGAACGAGAAGCCGTATCATGCCAACGGTTATCATCTATTAATGCTACTGATGCATCTATTGTTTGATTATCGGTAGCTGCCCATATCATTTTCAGGCGTAAATTATCTGTTTTTTGCCCTTCGATATCTGAAAGATTAGGATCAATGCGGTTTGCTACATCTTGTTGATATTCACGAACCACAGATGCTCTAATACTCAAATCTTCAGTTATAGAACCCGACGTTGACGCACCCATACTATAACTTTGTGCCTCTTCATCGCTTAGCTGCTGACCACCGTTTAGCGCCAGTGAGCTACGCCACTCACTTGATACTTTCTTAGTAATAACATTAATAACACCACCTAATGCATCTGATCCATACAATGCAGAAATTGGCCCACGTACAATTTCAATTCTTTCAATATCATCGACTGGAATTGAATTAAGCTCAAAATTTGAATGAGCAATCAAGTCTGACGAACCACCAACTCGTTGCCCATCAATCAAAACCAACGTTTGATCTGAGTCCATACCTCTAATTTCAATTCCTTTTCGTCCAAAGCCAACAGCACTCAAATTAATACCCGTTTGGCCTCGTAGAGCATCTGATAGATTCATAACAACTCGCCGATTAAGGTCAGCTTGTGTAATAACGCTGATACTCGCAGGCGCTTCACTTACTATTTTTTGTGTTGATGTTGACGTTATTACTATCTGCTCAATATCTTGATCAGCAGCTATTGCATTAATTGACAGTGTTAAAGGTGAGAGATAAAGAAGTGGATAAATATATTTTTTCATCGTTATGTTACAACATATCAAAACATCATAATATTGATGTAATTAAATTAAAATAATTTGAGTGATAAAACCCAAACAACAGCAAATTAGTTTTCCAACCGCCAAATATAATATGTTATACCATAACAACTTTCAAGCGATGCTAACTAATATCCACAATAGTCACCGACATTTCCTTGTAGAAAAAGCTTCAACTTTAAGCGACGAGCCGCGCTACACCGAGAAAACATTAAAAATCATTTTGCACAATGAGAAGCCATAAAGCTACGGGAATCGAGCGACGCGCTATGAATTCAGCCTAGCTCCTAGTCACTTCCTAAAACCTAGCGCCTTTATCTTGCCTGTGAATGTTTTAAAACCAATTCACCACAGAGATCAGCGAGGCGCTGCGCTACACAGAGAAGAAAAAACCACGGGCTAAGGGCTACGAATACAGCTAGCACCTAGTCAATTTCCTAAAACCTAGCACCTTTTACTGCTCAAGCGCCAAATTATTGCAGCTCTTACTTTGACCCAAAACAGATAGCTTGTATAAAATAGAGTAAAATCACTCCATATTAAGTCTCATCACATGAAGTTAGGCCGAAACGATCCATGTCCGTGCAATAGCGGTAAAAAGTATAAGCGCTGTTGTATGGATAGCGCATCAAAGCAGCACTGCGAAGTATTTGACGAAATAGCACAAACCATTGCTACTAACCCTGACTTAAGCCTAGATGAAATGAATCTAGTAGCTCAACATAAAATTTCAGGTATCAACAACAATCCATTAGATGATTTTTGCGGCCTCTCAGCTAATCTAATGGATAATTGGCTAAGAGCACCATTTAATGAGTTAGCAGGGGTAACAATAACGATACCTAATGGGCTAACAGCAAGCCCCGTGATGCGTTACCTAGCGATAATACTTGATGAAGCAATGCAACAAGGTGGCTCATTTAAAGCAACAGCCAAAGGTAATTTACCAGCCAAAATAGCCAAGCAAGCTAGTGAATTACTTCCTGAGTTTGCCGTATCTGAGTATGAAAAGCCCGTCAGCATCAGTGAGTTCTCCGGTAGTAACGAAGACAAAATTAACGCCTTACATTACACCCGAGTTTTGGCAGATATTGCAGGTATTATTTACCTTAAAAGCGGCAGCTTCCATATTAAAAAAACCGCCCAAAAGCAATATCAAACTCATGGTATTAAAGCCTTTTTCTTACCCATGCTTGAAGCTGCCACCACACACTATAATTGGGGCTATTTTGATAGTTTTGTCAGTGATAGCGATCTACGTATTTTTTGGGTGTTTATGCTGTGGCGAATCCAAACTCACGGTTCCGTTGAGCAATTGATTGAAGAAGTCATTACCGCATTTCCGGCTCTACTAAATGAAGTGCCAGCTACGCAATACAAAGAGCCACAAGATTTGTTAGGTGTTTTAATCAGATCCCGTTTTATAGAGAGATTTTTAGAGTTTTGGGGATTTATAACCGTTAACCCTAAGCGATTTTCAGATGGCAAACCCATTGCAATAAAAGCAAATATACAACCATTATTAAAGCAAACTTTTACGTTTGATATATAAAAAAGAGCACATCTTATTCGCCTCACCTAATGAGGCGAATAGCCAACTTAATTGCCTCATTATGGAGTTTACGAGTTTGCGAGTTTGCGAGTTTGCGAGTTTGCGAGTTTGCGAGTTTAAAAAGACTAAAGCTGGCGAGTTGAAATAGCAACGGGTTTCGGGCGGCGTGCTTCGGGTTACGGATTCACCCTAGCACCTAGTCACCTCCTAAAACCTAGCGCCTTTATCTTGCCTGTGAATGTTTTAAACCCAAATTTACCACCGAGGTCGCCGAGGCGCTTCGCTACACCGAGAAAGCATTAATAAAACATGTTTGCACAAAGAGAAAACAATGAGGGTAAATGAGAAGGCAAAAAGCTGCTGGAATCGAGCGACGGCTACGGATTAATCCTAGAACCTAGTCACTTCCCTAGCACCTAGAACCTTTAATTGCCTTTTACTTACAATGAAGAAGCCTAAATAAACACTTTCATACTTGGTAACAGCTCAACCTGTTCACCCAGTTCGACAGCTGCTTTTTTAATAATATTAATACATAAACCGATGTGTTCTAGTTCACTATTAGACAAATTATTTGCAATAGCAGCCGCTTTGGCCATATTTATTGCCGCTAATACTGACTCAATTGTTTGACTCATCAGTAGCTGCATACGCGCAAGAGAAATATCAAACTCATCAGCAAAATCAGCTAACATATAAGCCGTTATTTCATTACTAAAATTACCCGCGCCTTGTGAATTATAGTCACCTAGCGACATTGCATAATTCCTTGAAATAGCTGGCTGTGAACCACTTTTTGCACAATCAATGCTCGTCTGTTCAATAATCGCTTCAATGTTTACCAAATCGTAAAATGGTGTGAGCTCTAAACCATTTTTACCAACAAAAAAACTAATATTTTTACCGTGAGCATCATAATTACGCACTAAAATATTAAATGTCATCCAACGAATAAGTTGCGCCTGATACGCTTGCTCATTCGCTGTTTCAATATTAAACAGCTTAGGAAAAGACACTCCATCTCGAATATAAATACCATCACCTTCATCACCGTGCTGACGCTCGTATTTGTAAGAAGGCGGCAAATTAGTCGCTTGGCACCCATCAATAACATGACGACGTAAAACTCGGTTTTGCTCTTTAACAACACGCCTATCAAAACGATCGATAACAAAGGCCCGAATTTCACCATAGCTACGCAATTCAACGTCAGGCACATCAAGTCCTGCGCCTCTTGCCAGTAACATAGTAAATAGTTCGTTCACTGCAATGAAAGGCGCAGCACCCGTTTCAAATTTAAAGATTTTATTAGAGCATAACTGGCCTTCACCAAACCCTAACCTTCCATCTATTTCGAGTAGATTAAGCTTATCTTGAACCCCAGCAACAGAGAGTCTCGTTCGTCCATCCCACAGTGTAATGGCCTCGCCTGCTTGCTTAAAACGGCTAAGCTTCTGACTTAACTCCTCATTAGTTATTTCGCGAAAAGAGGTTTGCTTTGCAGCACTATTACTTGCCCTAAACGACAAAGCACCTGACGTCTCCTCGCCAATCACTTTAATCAAGCCGAAGGTGTTATTTTTAGAAATAGTCGTGCTACTAATGATCTCTTCAAGCCCTTTACCTTCAGGTAATAAATTTTGTAGGTAATTACGCACTGCACGAGAGTCAAAATCGCCATTGAGTGGCAAGTGGGGTGAAACTGCAAAACCCTCGTTGACCCAATTAGCCTCATAAGTAAATGAAATTTCACTTTCAGAGCCTACTGCTAATGTTATCTCAGCCACCTTTTGCGATTGACCAATAAACACATCTAAGCGGTTGGTATTAGTACCACTGTTCATCGCTCACCTCATCATTGCTATGAGCTATATCATCGCTAACAAGGCTAAACGACAACCCTAAATACTCCATCACTTTTAGTACATTATGCAGTTGCACGGTTACATCGCCTTTTTCTATTTTTATCAGTGTAGGCTTAGAAATAGCAAGCGCGTGTGATACATCCATTAATGTCAGCTTCATTCCTGTTCGTTTTGCAGTAATGGCTTTAGCCAGCTGCACGGGTGAAAATGGCTTAGAAAGCTCAGGCATTTCAGTACGCTTAACAACTCTTCCGAGTGTTTTTTTGCCAAGGGTATCACTCATATTTGGTCAACTATAATTTACTTATACAACCGATTTTAGGACACCCAAAGCAAAAGTCAACAGTACTTTACTTTTAGATTAAAGCATAAATTAATCAGACCATAAGAAAGTTATATTTTACTTATGGGGAGTTAAAATTTAATTAAACCCCATAAGTAAATTTAAATTGACTAGCTAATAAGTAAAGCTGGCGAGTTTAAAAGAGTAAAGTTAGCGAGCCGCGAGCTATGGGCTGCGAAATAATCCTAGAGTCTTTTACCTTTTTACATTCCAAATTTTAGTTATGTCGCGTTGGCGACGGCAACCAAAGTGTGATTTGTCTTTAAATCAACTCTGCTGCAAATAATTCATCCGTGAAGCTGGGTTACTGTCGGCATCCATGCCTTCACTTCCTCAAGCTGCAAAGCTGCGCTTTGGTCATTCGTCACCTCTCGGCGCCCCGAGCATTTTGCTATTTCCTCAAAACCTAAATTGATATGAGCGTAAACGCCGTGTAAGACGCGTAATTTGTCAGGCTAAAGCTTACTACCCTCTGAATCTATATTATTTATTAGTTCCTTAGATACTTCTTGCAGTGCTCTTTTTACATCTAAAGATATAAAACCAAGATCTAAAGGATTAGAAATCGCTAAATCGGAGTTTTTAAATTCACGTAAATTTGCGATATTGGCTAAATAACTTTCGAGTAACTCTGGTTTTGCTTTTCGTTTTAAATTTTGGCGAAAAGTTTCAACAAACTTATTAATTTCTTCTGTGTCATCATCTTCAAAGCGCTCACAATAAACTCGCTTGGCCATTTCTTTTTGACTTAAACCAAGTTCTTTAATAATAGTTTTAATTTTATTTTGTAATTCTTCGTGTTTTTCCATTTTCTGTCCCAGTTTGTCCCAATACCTTATTTATGATGATTTTGCTCTCAAAGCGAAGAGCATTCCTTAAACTAAACAAAGGTAATATTATGAAAAACATGAATCAAAGTGCCGCTGCACGAATCCAAGCTGCCGAGGCAAAAGCTAACAATGGCTTAGTTGAAAAAGGCGGTTTTGCTGCACGAGCTCAAAGAGCTGCTGCAAATAACCAGCAAACTTCACGTCCAGCCCCAAATAATGGACCTAGTAAAACAGGGAACCCTTCGGGCCCGGGCAGAGGTAATAATCCACCAAAATCGAAATAAAAAGAGTACCTTTAGCGATACGCAAGTATCGCTATCTACATTGCTGTAAATTATTCACAAAAGAATCTTTAAACAGCTTGGCATTTGACGACAACTCCGCCTCAGGCACTTCTTTCATTGTTTCGTCTAAAGCACAAATACAAGCTCTCGCTGTGACTCTTTGAGAGGCTTTACTAAAAATAGAATCAGAGCTTGCACAAAAGCTAACTATTTCAACAATTGCACCAGTAGAATAACGTTTTGGCTCTAAAAATTCTTTATCTAATTTATACGCCCCCACTGCACCTATTAATAATGCAGCTTTTACTGAAAGCAGAGGCTTTTTAAATTTTTTATAAGTATGACCTGCAAAGGTTTTCTCACATTTATTGCAGCTTATGTGGTTTCCATACTCTAAGGCATTTTCTTCTGTGCAGGCAGGGCAAACAATATTGAGTGGATTTTTATCATTTTCTTGTTTTACTGAGTCCATTACGTCAATTAATTTCCATATCTTAACTTATGTAACTAGGATATTGATATTTATCAATATACTCAACCTAAATTTACTCAGACCGCACTGGTAACGGCAATCAAGGGGCGATAGTTCTTCCAATAAACTCTACTGTAAATTACTCATCATTAATTTAATCTCGGGTGTGATCACGGGGGAATTGTCTTAGCATTAGCCTTCAAATTTGTTGTTGCTATTGCTGTTAGGTATATTGAGTTATCTTAACTATTTGAGTAATTTAAATGGCTGCTAACTTACCGGCATCACTAAACTTCCCTCAATACCGTGATTTAGTAAAAAAGCTCAAGCATGGTAAATCATTACCTACAGCCATTTATTTACATAAGAGTTCATTAGAAGAAGCCCTACCAGCAGAATTATTAAGCTTTATAACAAGCACAATAAACAAACTTGATGTTCAACAATCTTGGAACCTAGTTAAGCTTTATAAACGCGATTTAAAATTTACACTACTTAACTACCCTAATTTTGATGAATACGCTTACCCAGCACTCCATACCAGCCATACTATAGATGCCCAAGAGCTAACCTTAAAAACAACTAATTACAGTAGCTCAAATAATCCCCCCATATTGCACCGTAAAGAAACCTTTGTACTGCCTAATTACCCTCATTACACATTATTTAAAGCTATTACGAAAGAAGGCGAGCAAATAGGTCTGTATCAAAACACCAAAAGTATTGGTTTTAAACAGCAATGGCAAAACTTAATTAAGCGCAAAGGCTACGAACTAGATGCTCAAGGCAGGTTAAACAAACTAACAGAATTACCAAAACCAGTAATTGAACATGAGCCACAAAAAATACAGCGCCATTTAACCGCAATAAATCGCGATAGACTTTCAGCGCCTTTTCAAAAACTGGCAAAGTATGGCTACTTGAATGGTGAATATTCAATACTTGATTACGGTTGTGGGTTAGCTGATGACGCAACTGAACTTGAAGCCCACGGGCTTAATATAAATGCGTGGGATCCAGTGCATAGGCCAAACGGGAACAAACAAACGAGTGATATTGTTAATTTGGGCTTTGTACTCAATGTTATTGAAGATCAACAAGAACGAATAAACACACTAAGAGCGGCTTACCGGCATACTAAAAAATTGCTTTTAGTATCAGTAATGCTCGCCAATGAAGCCAAGCAAGAACACTTTAAACAATACAAAGATGGCGTAATAACTAAATGGAATACGTTTCAAAAATACTATAGCCAAGCCCAAATAAGAGCTTACATAGAGCAAACCCTAAACGTTAAAACAATGGCGTTTGGGCAAGGCATAATTGCTATTTTTAAATGCCCACAATTAGAAGAAGCCCATCACTTAGAGCTACAATTTCAAAATTATAATTGGCAACATTTAACGAAAAGGCCACAGCCAAAAGCTTTGCCCAAAGCCCAGCAAAAAACCTTGTTTGAAAAACACCAAACACTGCTTGATGATTTTTGGCAACATTGCCTGCACTTTGGCCGCTTACCAGCAAACGACGAGTTTGAGCAAAGTACAACACTGCGCAAATATTTCGCCAGCCATAACAAAGCATTTACCCTGCTGCAAAATTACTATGAACAAAGTGAGTTTGAGCAAGCGCAACAAAAACGAAAACACGATTTACTGGTTTATTTTGCACTTAGCCTATTTGGTAAACGCCAAGCTAAAAGCCACATGCCTGCAAGGCTAACGCGAGATTTAAAAGTACATTTTAGTGATTACAACCAAGCATTAGAACAAGCAAAACAACAGCTTTTCTCGATTGCAGAGCCCGCTAATATTGGTAATGCCTGTTACCAAGCTTACGAGCAAATTCAGCTCGGTGAGTTACACGACAACCACTCGTATATATTACCCACTCGTTACTTAAATCAACTTCCAGCAATATTGCGTGTTTATATAGGCTGTGCGGTGCAGTTGTATGGCGATATAGACGACGTAGATTTAGTAAAAATACACATGCGATCGGGCAAAGTTACATTTTTAAAATACGATGACTTTAATAAAAAGCTGCCATTACTAATCGAGCGAATAAAAGTAAAAATGCTAGAGCAAGATATCGATTATTTTTACTATGGAGATATTTACCCCTATCAGCCGTTTTATAATAAAATAAATTATTTACAAAAAGGCAGTAGCGAATACAAAAACCAACAACGGTTTGATAAAAAATTAGCCGATATGCTAAAAGGCGTAACCAAAGCAGAATGGCCTGATTGGTTAATATTGCAGAAGGTTTTTGATTATTGGGGTGTGGAATTAAAAGGTGATAAATTTTTTAAAAAATAAAAATTCTTTCATAACAAGGAACTAGTTATTAATTGTCCTAAGCGGAATAATAAAAACTGTATTTATCACGTAAGGTACGTAATAATATTACGTACCTTACGTGATGAGATTAAACTATGAGCAACCTTGAAAGCAATTATTGCTACAGCTTCCCCGCGGTCCGTGGCCAACAGGCTGGCAAACCATTTTATATAGCAACCTGCCCTTTAAGGCTCATACCTAAAATCTTCATGTATGACGAAGAAGAAGTCCCCGTAGAGCTTAGAGCTCAACGTACTCTCAATAAAGGTCGCATACCCGAAATGGCTCGATACCTAGTTGAGTCACCACACGATTATGTATTTTCAGCTATTACCGCCTCAATTGGTGCTGAGATCGATTTTATTGAAGTGGATAAAAACAGCAATATTGGCAGCTTAAAAGTACCAATGGATGCACAAATTTTAATAAACGATGGGCAACACCGTCGAGCAGCCATTGAAGAAGCCTTAAAAGAGCGCCCAGAGCTCAGTCAAGACAACATAGCCGTATTATTTTTTGTCGACGAAGGCTTACAACGTAGCCAACAAATGTTTGCCGATTTAAATAAATACGCAGTACGTCCTAGCCCATCGCTTGGCACCATGTACGATCACCGCGATCAAGCATCTGAACTTGCTCGTTATTTAGCTTTAAATACAAAACCGTTTGCAGGATTTACTGAATTTGAACGCTCTACAATTGCCGTTAAAAGTAGTAAACTGTTTACCCTTAGTGGCATTAAACAAGCAAACCGCGTTTTACTTGGCAAAGGGACTAAGGAAGGCTTTAATGAAGACGAAAGGCAAATTGCTGCAAAGTACTGGGAAGCACTAAATATTTATATGCCAGAATGGATACAAGTACAAAACAAACAGCTTTCGGCTGCAGAATTTCGACAAGAGTATATTTCGGCACATGGTATTGGTCTTCAGGCACTTGCACTAGTTGGTAAAAGCTTACTAACTCTGAGCGAATCAGAAAAACAAAAAAAGCTTAAGTTAATTGCCAACATCAACTGGCTTAAAAGTAACCCAGCTTGGGCTCACAGAGCAATGCAACATGGCAGACTTTCAAAAGCTATGAGCAATATTTTCCTTACAAGCATGCAAATTAAACGTGAAATTGGCCTCCCTCTTTCGAAAGAAGATGTACAAAAAGAGAATGAATACTTAAACGCATGAAATTATTAAACCAGTACGATCTAGAAGACTACATCGAATTTATCGAAAACGAATCGTTTGCAGGTAGCCAACTACATAACTTTGTAGCCGATACCCAACGAGTTTACATGGCCGATAAACGCCCATGGGTATTAGGTTACAGCGGCGGTAAAGATTCATCTGCCGTAATGACTCTAATTTACTTTGCGTTACTAGGTTTAAAACCAGAAGATCGCCATAAGCCCGTTTTTGTCGTCGCGTCCGATACCTTGGTAGAAACACCTATGGTGGTTGATCACGTCGATAAATCACTAAAGCTTATCGAAGAAGGTGCAAAGCGCGAAGGCCTACCAATTACTTCACATAAAGTGGTGCCAAAATCGAATAATACGTTTTGGGCTAATTTACTTGGTAAAGGTTACCCTGCACCAACGCGTAACTTTCGCTGGTGTACTGAGCGAATGAAAATCGATCCTGTAAGTACCTTTATTAAAGAGCGTGTAAGTGAATACGACGAAGTAATTGTTGTATTAGGCTCTCGCTCACAAGAAAGTGCATCGCGTGCGCAAGTAATTAAAAAGCACAAAATTGATGGTTCAGACTTAGCCGTACACACCACTTTAAGCAACGCCTTTATTTACACGCCAATTGATACATGGAGTGTTGATGATGTGTGGAAAATTTTACGCCTATGCCACTTAAAAACCGAAGAAACGCCATACGGCACTAAAAACAAATGGTTTGATAAGTACGACCTAGAATGGGAAAACCCATGGGGTGGTAAAAACCTCGTTTTATGGAACCTATACAAAGACTCATCAGGCCAAGGCGAATGCCCAATGGTTATTGACGAAACCACGCCATCGTGTGGTAACTCACGTTTTGGTTGTTGGACATGTACCGTAGTCACTCGCGACCGCGCAATGGAAAGCCTCATTCAAAACGGTGAGCAGTGGATGACACCACTACTAAAATACCGCAATATTTTGTCGCGCAGTACTTCGCCTAAGCTTAAAAAGAAATACCGCAACCACATTCGTCGCGATGGCCGTTTAGCGTTTAAAACCCTAAAAGAAGACAAAGAGCGCGTATTAACAGACGACTACACAACAGGCCCTTATAAGTTAAAATATCGCCAGCATGCCATGCGTTTATTGCTTAATATACAAAAGCAATTTAACGACCAAGGCCGTGATGTAGAGCTAATTACAGTTGATGAATTACACGCCGTAAGGCACGAATGGTTAAACGACCCCAACGAGCCAGATTGGGACGATACCCTACCCGGTATTGTATTTGATGCGCTAGGCATAAAGCTCGACTGGACAATAGACGACTCAAACCAATTTAGCCTTACCGAAGGCCAGTTACTTAACGACATTGCACCTAAACATGGCGTATCGCCGCAAATGGTTAAAAAGTTAATAGACGTTGAAACTCAAATGAGTGGCCTTGCCCGCCGTACGGGTATTTTTAACCGAATTGGCCGCTTAATTCAGCAAGATTGGGAAAGTGCCGAAGTTATTATTGCCTCTAATTTAGATATTCGTCAGAGCCAAATGCGCCAAAGTAACGAAGTAAAAGCGCTAGAAGACGACCTAAAACAAATTACTGCATTGCTCAAAGCTGAGGGCATAGAATGATTTTTAAAACACTGACCCTAAATAACTTTCGAGTTTTTAACGGCCAAACCACTATAGACTTAGACCCGCGTAAAGAAGGCATGTTTGAGCGCCCTATTATTTTATTTGGTGGCTTAAACGGTGCGGGTAAAACCTCTATTCTTACTGCAATTCGTTTAGCGTTATTAGGTAAGCGTGCGTTGGGTGCTGTAATCACTAAAAAAGATTACCTAAGTTACTTAAACGAGCAGACTAATAAAACAGCTACCAAAGCCCAGCAAGATGCCGAAGGCAGTATTACGCTAAGCTTTTCGCATACTCATCAAGGCAAACATAACCTTTACGAAGTAACCCGTAAATGGCAGCTTGAGGGCGATGAAAAGTTAACGCTTACTATTAATGGCGAGCAAGATACCTCGTTAAACTCAGAGCAAGTACAAGCGTTTTTACATGAAATAGTACCGCCGGGTATTGGCGATTTATTCTTTTTTGATGGCGAAAAAATAGCAGAGCTAGCAGAAGACGATACAGGCTCTTACTTAAAAGAAGCCGTACAAAAACTGCTAGGTATCGATATTATAAACCGCCTAAGCAACGACCTTGATATTTACTTAAAAGGCCTAGGCGCAGAAACCGCCGATAAAGACACGCTTAAAAAAATTAAAGCCGCAGAAGATCAAAAACACCAAATTACCCAGCAAGTCAATGCAACAATGGATAAAGCCGACAGCATTGGTGCGCAATTAACAGAGCTTAAAAATAAAATAGCCGCTAAAGAGCACGAAATACAAGCCCAAGGTGGCGCATGGGCTAAAACCAAAGATCAAGAACAAGCAAAAGCCTCTGAGTTGATAGAGCTTGAAAAAGAGCTAACCGCTAAAATACGCCAAGAGCTAAGCGGCAGCTTACCAATGGCACTTGCGCCAACGGCAATGCAAAACTTAATTGAGCAACTAACGAGCGATCAACAAATCAAGCAAGCCAAAGCATTTGGCAACGAGCTGGTGGAAGCGTTACCAAATCTTGAAAGCGCATTGAGCCAAAAGTTTGATGCCCAAAGCAGCGATATAATGGCAACTGTAAATAGTTATTTTGGTCAGCTGGTAAACCAAACTGCGCTTGCCGAGCCAAAACTTGATATTTCAGACTCTGAATTTGCACTTATAAACGCACAAGTAATAGAGGCTTCGCAATCGCAAGCGCTAATAAAAGAGCTATCAACAGCACTTACACAAACGCAAAATAAATTAAGCTCACTTTCAATTAATATTGAACGAGCGCCCGATGCTGCGGACTTACATGAGCTTTATACATCGCTGCGCGAGCTTGAAAAGCAGCGCGATGCGACAAGCAAAGAGTACATAAGTGAATTACTTAAAGCGAAAGAGTTTAAAGCTAAAGAGCTAGAGCTGGCTAAACGCCTAGAAAAAGATTACGCCAAGCTTAAAAACAACCACTCAGCTGATAAAGCCGTTGAGCGTGTAGAGCTTAGCCAATATGTACTGCAAGACTTTAAACACGCCCTTACAGAGCTGCGTGTAACGCAATTAGAAGAGCTATTTGTAAAAGCGTATCGTAAGCTCGCCCGTAAAGAAGACTTAAAGCTCTCAGCTAAAATAGATCCAACCAGCTTTGACGTAAACCTAGTCGATGCCGAAGGCGTTATTATTAATCGTAAATCAATGTCGGCAGGTGAAAAGCAAATATTTGCCTTCGCTATTTTAGAAGCACTCGGCAAGCTTTCAGGTAAAGTACTACCTGTAGTCGTAGATACACCACTTGGCCGTTTAGATTCAAAGCACCGCGATAAACTTATTAAGCACTACTTCCCAGAGGCCAGCGAGCAAGTAATACTGCTTTCAACCGATACCGAAGTAGACGAAGACTTTTACCAAGCTATTGAGCATAAAGTCTCTCACGCGTTCGAGATTGAGTTTAACCAACATACAAATTGTTCAACCCTGCGAGAAGGTTACTTTTGGGCAGAGCTTGCACAGGAGGCTATATAACATGCTCCCACAAACTATGTGGCTTAATAAAGCCGTTGAAGAACAGCTCCAAACCCTAAAAGGCAAAACAGGCGTTACACCAAACGTAGCAGCCCGTATCGCGTTTTTTCGTTCTATAGAAAGCGGGTTTGTATTCAATAAAGAAAAAGACTACAAGCTCTCTGGTAGCCTTAAACTCGATAAGTTTACGTGGTTGGGTAAAACTCAAATGATCACTGAGCTATTACTCAAGCAGCGCTACCCTGAGTATTCTGATAAAGAATTACAAACAGCATGGGCAGCACATGTTGAGGATGGAGTTTCTGCGATTAGGAATTATGGAAAATTAAATGAATTAGTTATTAATCTTTATCATTTTTGATTATTAAATAACGATTTAATAATATCGTTGAATCTTCGCTTTGAATGAAGCATGAAAAGTTTTTTACACTTCTTAAAAAAATAAGCTTCATCTTCATTCAGTAATTCAAGTACTAATTTCGTATAGCTATTATATATATCATCATACTTATCAAGATTTGGAGAATATAAACCATGACCAACAAATGAATTATTTCTGATGCTAAGTAAGGTTAGAATCGAGGATTCCTTATCTATCTTTTGTATGTCTTTCATATAATGTATCAAAGGTCCAGAGCCCTTTACTTGGGTTCCGTCATGAAAAAAAAACTCGTTATTTTCCTCCTTGATATAACCCTTTTTTTTCAGGTAAAAGACAAGAAAAACCTCCAAACTACGTAGTAGAAATAAATAAGACAATGCACTTTTTTTAAAGTTTTTTTGAAATAATGAAATATTTAAAAATAATGAAACATAAAAAAGTAATACTCTTTCATTATCACTCCTTACATAGTTCTGATATTCATCCATGCAATCTTTTAAATCACTCCACTTTCCCTTTTTTTTATATTCGCGGTCTGCAATCCCAACCATTTTATAAAAAAATGACTCATTTCTTAGAGAGCTCTTAAGCCCCTTTTGGATATTTTTGAACTCGCAAAAATTAAATTGATAGTTATACAATGAAATTAATAAGTTATCGAACTCAATATCACTAACGAGAGTAACTAAACCAGTCTTTAACTCTTTACAGGGGATTGATTCAAGTTTTTTAGGTAATGTAAATATTGAGTGCAAAAAGCTACCATATTCACTGGATTTATTTTGATAAGCATTCAGTATTGATCTAAGTTCTAGTTGATAAGTATATTCATTCCCTTCATAAATTTTTAAAATAACTTTATTAAAGAAGTTTTTATAAACGGTATATAAAGCAATAACACTTTCTAAATGCTTTTCATCAAAAGGGGAAAAGCCTAAATAGTACACTTCCTCAGATAAGCAGTTTATAACAAGCTCTTCATAGACTTCTTTCTTACCAAAAACAAACAAAGGTTCTTTTTTTTGCTGTACTTCGTCTATCATTAGTGCTTTCAAGTCAGCATCGGAATATAAGTTGGTATTAACGCAAAGTACTTCCAAAGCTAATCCTCAATATCAAGGTATTCATCTGCGAAGAAACCTGTTAAACCAAATACATCTAACTCACTTTCCAGAATATCTTGTAACTCTTTTCGTGACTTATTAGTTTCTATTTCTACATACTTACTAACCAAAACTTCAAATTTTGTACTAATCTCATTTCGGGCAATATCACCATCTTTAAACGCTTTTTCATCTCGTTTACGTATCACCTCTTGTTGACTAAGCTCTTCTCTTTCATCAGCATCGATACTTCGGTCTGTTGCATATGTAGCCTTAAAGTCCTTCGTTTTACTTTTTAAATAAAGATCAAAGTATAAATTTAAACTTCTGTACCCTAAATTTTCTAGCTCTTCTAATAAGTCTTTCTTAAATCTACTTTCTGCATTTAAGGAATTGCATTCACGTACAACACTCTTTCTAAAGTCAATATTAGAAAACTTTGATAGCATTAAAAAGGCTATACCTTTTCTTACATCTCCGGTTGGAATAATTTTATTTGAATTAAAAATGAATGATTGGCAATAATTTCTTTTGGGGTTTATTAAAGAATCCAATGATGGAGTAATTGCATTTATAAATGAGATGAATATATCACTTGCAATATTTGAATCAATTTGACTAATCTTGCATGCTTTAAGTATTTCAGATAGGGTCAAAAATATGGCTCTTTGAAAAATTGCATAGCCTAACCATTCGAAAACTTTATCCTCTTTACATGTTGCAACATCATCTTCAAATTTTCTTAAGTTTGCGTGTGATACACGCATCACTTTCTCATCACCTATCGGAATGTATTCTAAAATTCTGTCCAACACAGGTTGATATTGAGTATTCCCAGTAGGTACATTAGCAGCTTGCTTTTTAAGGTCATCTAAAATAGATAAAAAACAATCATTGGCTGGTTTGAATAGCTTACTTTCAAAAAACAATCGATATAATAAATCAACAATAGTTTCACCTAAGAGTGGTTCAATAACTCTTTTTTGAGAAAAAGAAAAGCGTTCCCAACTTACCTTTGGAAATTCATGGTAATCGTCAACACCACTAGGGTGAACTCTGCTCTCTACAGTATCAAAGTTAATTAAATAATTAAAAATTGTTTTTGACTTGCTAAAAGTTTCAGTCAATGCTTTTTCAATTACGCCTATACTTGTGATGTAATATTTTTTTGTAATCTCATTCGATAGTTTTTTATTCTTTTGATTCCACTCTATCTGAGCTAATAATTCTAAACGCTCTCCTTCAAGAACTTTTTTACAAAAGCTCCTGCAAATAGAGCTTCCCATATTCCCCTCCGAGAGTAATATATTAAAATGCCCACCAACTTGAACAGCATTTTTATTAACGTCAACGAAGAGCTGGCGAAAAATTAATGGTATGGAAGGAATGTTAAATGTTTCTGTGCCGAATTTATCAGCAACTTCAGCAGTTGAATTTGGAGAGAAAAGTATACAAATAGGTAAAGCCAATTCAGAAAGGTCTAAGTTATTCTGATCATAAACATCTCTTAAAGCTTTTAACCTATGTTGACCATCTATAACAACTAACTTAATTCCCTTTTCAATTCCTTTAGTTAAGTTTGCTTCAAAAATTGCAGGCTCTTTAACTATTGAAAACCGCTCATCTCCCATCATACTAGGCTGTATTGAATACCCATTCTTAGTTCGTTTTAATTTTAATTTGAAATATTCATCCCACATCCTATTCAAAAACTTTGCCTCAGTTTTATCTATTTCCTGATCAGAATAATGCTCTTGCATCGTTTTATTTTCAACGGGAATAGCTGCAACTAATAAAGGAGGGAAAAATATTGTTTTCGCTCTCTTTTCTACATCGGTTAAACCAGGGGAGGTTAAGTATGGTTCAATTTCACTTTTGACACGCTCTTCATCTATATCCCTCTGTAAAAGCTGTTCAAAATCAACTGACGCAGGTTTAATGTCCCTAGCATATGTTAAGCAATCTAACTGGCTTGATTTTAAGGTTGTTAAAAAAAACTCTATTGGGAAATTATTAATAGTTGAAAAACGGCCAAATGAACCAACTCGTTTAAAATCATAAATATCCTCATCGTGTTCGTCATCAAATATATCTTGCATTTCTAGCCCTTAATTTTTATTTAAATTTTTAATATCAAAAACAAAGTAAAAGGTTTTCGATGGTTCTAACCACCATGATTAAGAAATTTATGAATTAACTCTTCATTAAGGTCTTTTCTTAACATCCATTTACCTTTCCCAACTCTTTTATAAATATCAAACTTACCTTCAAAGAGATCTGCATCTGAAGAGTTACTGTATATTGCTCTTCTAACTGAGGTTTTCCAAGATCCAAATAATTTTCGGTGTGTATTCGTGACCACTTCATTATAAACACGCTCTAATGTGGCACTACCGCCTAAATTTACAAAATATTTATAAACCTCTTTACTCCAAGTTTCCTGTATACAAGTACGTAGTTCATTAATTTGGGATTCTATCTGCACTATATTTTCCGCTGAAGGAATACTTTCAAAAGAAAGATTATCTTTCAACTCTACTAGCTTTCTTAATTTCTCAGCAGTAAACATTTCCAAAGACTTATTCGATACTAATTTTTCAAGCACCTCATCTAGTGTTAAATTATGTTCTTCTGGTAATAAATCTCTTATTTCTTTTTCTAAATTATTTATTTCATCAAAATACACGCCAACTTTTGAATCTAACGTTGTAGCAACCCTCTCGGAGATTGCCTTCCTTTCCGAGCTCTCTAATTGTAGTTTGTCTAAATTTTTAAACGCTTCATTCAGAATAGGTTTTAACTCATCCACTAAATCTTTGATCTTGTGATAATTAAACTCAGACAAACTTGAAGTGTGAGCTACTGTATTTCTCAAACCGTACAATTCACTCCAATTCTTTTTTAGCTGAGGACCATCACAATTAAGTATGTCTTTAAAAAAAACATTCCAATTTGATTTAGGTATAAATTTTTTTAATTCACCTAAATCAATTTCATCCGCAGATCTATAAGAATCAATTTTATCATATAGTAATTGGTTATCTGCAATTTGATACGTATTGAAAAGAATGCTCCCTAAGTCTTTAAAATCAAGTTTTTGTAACTCTGAAGCATAATCTCGATGTTTGGATTTAGCTAATGCCGTTTTTACATCGCTAGATATATTTTGCGATACCCACTCCTTTCCAACATTTGTAATCATAAAGAAAGTGATAAACTTCCTCATCATATTTTCAATTTCATGAATCATTGCATATGCTCTATTTGAATAATAAAACGACAAATCATCTTGTAAACTTTCTATTATGAAGGATTGTGAAAGTACCACTTTTTTGATGACTTTAAGCAGCTGAACATAGTTTTTAAAATCATTATTTGTTGTAGCGATAGAAATATAAAAATACCTTTGTTCTTTCTCGGGTACTTCCCCGTGCCTTATTTTATAAATAAATTTTTCTTGTGAAAACACTATTGAATTATTTTGAACTTTCAACCCACCTGCTTTTTTTAGAAATTCATTAAACCTTTGCGGGCAATCTATGAAGCTAAATAAAGCACCAACACTTTTATAATCTAAGATAACTAAATATTCTGTTTGAAAGAAGTTACTGGTCTTCATTTAGCAACTCCCAAAAGGCTTTATCTTTAATACGTTTAATCTGTTTTTCACCATCAATATAAAGACTAGTGTGCTTTTCAAGCTCGCGGATGTTTTTCATCAGAAGTTCTTGCTCTGACTTATCATCTTTATTGAATATGCCTTTAATATCTTGGGTTTTAATTTGCGCGACGCGATGCACTACCCAACTTAATATGTAGGCAGAATAATCATTTTCGCTGGTTTTGAAGTGGGTGATATCTTGGGTTGATAAAATAACCCCCACGCCATATTCACGGCCTTCTTTTAATATTTTGCGAAGGCTTGGGAAGTTTTGCGACATAAAGTTATCGGCTTCATCAACCAGTACCAGTTTAGTAACTTGCCTAAAGTCGCCTTGTACTTCTGGCTTGCCTTGTTTTTGCATTTGCGAGTAGAACAAGTCGAGAGTAAGCGCCACAATGAGGTTTTGGATTTCACTAGGGTAACCAGCCAGCTCAATCACGGTTATACCGTCAATAAGCTCATAAAGGCTAGTCATTTGTTCAGGCTGGTCTTCAAAAATTTTGAAGCGAGCTAGCTTAGATAATGCTGCATAAAGTGAATCTTCTTCCACTTTTTCTTGGTTTAAAAATAACTGCCAAATATCCTCAATAGTTGGAGCTGGTTTCGACCATGTACTTGGGTTTTCAGAACGAATACCTGCTAAGTCATAAGCTTCCAGAATAATATTTTCTAGTTTGAGTTGCTGCTTAGGCCCTAAGCCATATGCTTTAGACATTGTTTGTGAGAAGCCTGCCGCAGTATGAATTGGCAACATAGGTGTATCACCAAATAAACTCAAAGGATTATATGGAAGCTTGAACAACTTATACTTTTTAGCGTTAGTCGCATTTATAAACTTATCGTCAACGTAATCTGATTTGTAATCGAAAATGAGTATACCTATTGGTTTACCATCAACATTATTGTGCTGATTACGATAAAGCTGAGTAACTACCGACTTAGTACACTGGGTTTTACCCGTGCCCATAGTGCCGATAATACCTGAGTTGGTATTCATAAATTTAGCAGTATTAGTAGGCTCCCAATAAACAGGTTCGTTACTTTGCATAACATGCCCAACAAGCACTTTTAATGAGTCTGTAGACGCTCGTTTTGCCACTATACTCGGCGCAGCTTCTTCGGCAACTTTAGGTAAAATCTCATCTACAGGTTTTGGTTTATCTGGGTCTATTTTTTCAATGGGCTTTATTGGTGTCACATTACGTTTATTTACCACTTCGCCTTCAAGAATGTATTGCTCTGGTATATAACAAAGCTCACTACTTTGAATATTGCTAAATAGTGTTTGTAGTGGGGTGCTTATAAAGCGATTTAAGTTAGCGCTTGGTAGTATTATTTGCAGAATATCGTCTTCAACGGTGTATTCTTCTTTGGCAAAATCGGCATTTTCAAAAAATGCCATCATAAAGCCTTGCGGGTAGTCTGCTAAATCGGCAACTTGGTAATCACCTTGTAACCACCATTCACGATTATTTTGTAGCTCGTTAAAATAATCACTCTCGTACACTTTGTATAATTCAAACTTATCCACTTGCATTAATACTTGGCGAATAAATAGGCCTCTGTATAAATGCCCAGCTAAGTCGTCACGACCAAATAAGTTTTCGACTAAGTAACGTTTCAGCTCTTTAGCTTGTTGAATGCCTTTACCATGTGTGCGTTTTTTACCAATTTTAACTTCAAGCGGTAGCAAGTACATATTGCTACCTTTAAAGCCAACAAATAAAACATCGTCAGATATAGCGCCGCTTTTTATATTTTGTGAGTAGCGCGAAAAGTCACTATCACTCATTTTTAAGCCAATATTGCCTGCTACACGGAGCATTTCGGCCACACTCATTGGCACCCATGTGATATCGCTTTGATGCAGCAAGCAGTTTACGTATTTGTACGCACCAATTATGCTTTTTTTCTCTTTGCGGTCGTTGTCGTTACTGGTGATCATTTTAAGTAACCACTCACCATTAAACGCATTAAACTCGTCTATGAGTCCTTTAATACCTTGCGAAAGTACTTGGTCGTATAAATCACGGCGCTTGGTAACGGTTATCGCATCGTAATTTGCTGAATTAGTAAAGTTGTCTGAGTAGTGGATGAGTACGGCATCTTTTTGGCCTTTAAAAAACTCAAGTGTCACTTTAGGATCAATAATCACCGTCCAGACTGAATTTTCATAAACGCCTTCAAGCAGCTCTGACAGTTGCCCCGCTACTTTTAAACCTAAGCCATTACTGGTTTCGTACTTCTGCCCGCACCATGCCGCTTTTGCCAAGCTGTTAAATTGGCTACTTAGTTTTAATGTAGCTGTACTGTCAACATCGAGTTTATTAAGACCAAAAGTTGTAAAGTACGTGTTTTGCTCTTGATATGCGGTTTCGCCAGCTAATAAGCCATGGCAGGCAACGCCTGTTTTTTCGGTAAGTACATCAACAGGTACTGGCTCTACAGTTGTATCGTTACGTACAAAGCTAATGTGTGCATAGTTAAATGTTGGCTCTTGTGCATTTAACTTAAACTTACTGTACGTTATGCGATTTTTAAGCATATCGGCAATAGCATCGGCTTTGTCTTTTTCGCTACCGAGCTCTGCTAACTCTTTAAGTTCGTCGTAACTTGGCGCATCTGCAAAATCATCAAAGTAAGTACGTTGCAGTGATTTGTCGTAAATATTTACGTGAATGCGGTTTGCGTCGTCAGGGGATTTCTTTTTTAGGTAGTCAACTAAGCCTAAAAATAGCGCGGTGTTGTTACCATTATTGATAGAGTTAATATAAACGGTTTCTTTACCGCCTTTATCAAAAAGGACATCAAACGCTTTTGTAAACTCACTTGTTTTTTGCTTTACTAATGGGCGTACATATTCAAGTTCTGCTTTTTTGTTAGAAACTAGTTTACACCACATACGATTCTCGGGCACAGCTTGGTTGTATGCAAACCCGTCTGTTGCATGCCATACAAATGGTAATAAGCCTTCAGCATTTAAGCGTTTAATTGTGGCATTTGGTAACGTATTAAAGCTATTGTCGTTTTCATCACTCGCACTAGTAACTAGTTGGGAAAAGTATGCGAGAGTTAACGGGTGAAGCGGCGTTATGTATTCTTGCTCGTCAAACTCAGCTATACCTATATTTACCAGCATATTCGCTTGCGGAGATAACAGCGATTTGGTTTCTAATTTATCAACTTGCGCTAAGTAGCACTCAACAACTTTATTTGCTAAACCTAAAAACTCGGTCCCCAAAGAGCAAGTACTTATGAGTGCCTTTCGCTCATCTAGGTAATCAAATAGTGATTGATAAGCTACAAATAGATCTGGAAATGCGCTTTCAATATTTTCTAATGTAACTTCTGGCCTACCAGCAGTTTGTGTTGCAAGTATGCGCTCATCTTGTAGTTTTGCTTCCCAATTTAATAAATTTTTACGCATACCAGTTGGGTTTAAGTCTTTCCCGTCAATAACGACCTTTTCTTTCGCGCGATTGTATAAGCCATTGAAATTATCATTGTATAGACGGTTGAACAGGTTGGTATCAAGCACTAGTGGTAGGCTTAATGTATCTGACGAAACTGCGCCATCTACTTCAAAATTAAGTACATGCGCACCACTTTGAACTGCAAAGGTTAGTGTGTCTGTTTCATTGGCAAACTGAGCAAAATCGACGACCTGTGTTTGGTCAACTAGAAAAGTTTGGTTTGATTGCGTAACTTTCGCAGGAGTTCCTTGTTCAGCAATCTGTAAAACCCCGGCATTTGTTTGCAAAGTTATAAGCTGCTTACGTGGTACGAGCAAAAAACTATCAGCTAAATCATCAAGATAAAAAGCGCCCTGTGGAATAACTAAAACTCTATATTTAAAACGCTCTTGTGGTTTTTCGCGTTTAAAATCAACACTAAAATAAAGTGGCTTATTATTAAACGCTCCCGAAATTTCAGCAATACTACGTTTTTGAGACCGATTATTTACATCAAGAGTAATTTGTTCTTTAGTGTGCTGTAGTTTTAATTCATTTTTTTGAATTTTACCGCCCACAAAGCTCGCTTCAATTTTAAAGTCAGTTTTATCTGCTGGCATTTGAATGATTAAATGGCGTTCTTTTTTGTTTTCACGCGCTATAAAATCTATATCTGTGACTGTTTCACTTTCAAACGACAGTAGGTTTTCTTTATTGTCTCGGCGCTCTTTTATAATTGCGCCAAAATCGAGTTCTTCCCAATTTTGACCATCTGTAAAATGAGTATTTACAAACTTTTCGCTAAGTTCTAAATCACCTAACTTTTCGACAAGCTCTTGCGGGTACTTTTCAACTATCTCGCTAATATTGCCGTATAACTGGTGGTTTTGTGATAGACGTTTATCTATTTGGTCTGTATCGTCCCAGCTTACAATTGTGTTGTCGTTAAATAACCCTAATTCACTAAATTGAATAACGCCATCTTCTAACGCATCATAAAGCTCAGTAAAACCAAACATGGTTGCACCGTCTTCAATAATGAGCTTAAAGCGATGATCGAGCAGGCATTGCGATACTTTGTCAGTACCGCTTATTGACGAAATAAGCTCACTGAGTGATTTTTTGATTGTTGAGGGATGCCAAACTTCACCAGCTTTGCCTAAGTCACGTGCTGAATTAATTAGTGTATCTAAATAAGAGTTGTGGATAACGAGTAATGCGCAGTCTTTTAAAGGGCCGTCTTGCGATGATATTAAATCGCGTAAATGTGAGATAAAGTTTTCACTCAGCCCTTGTGCGCTTTCGCTATGTACAACAGGTATCAACGTAGTTTTACCAAAAGTAATAGCAGGCAGCGTTTGGTTTATGTCATTAGTTTTTAATTCAACGCTTGTATCTGCCTTATTAAGCATTGCCTGATAAAGCTTTAAACTATTATCACTATCTGGCGAGCGAAACTGAAAGCGGCTTTCACCTTCAAAACCTTTAGTTGCCCACTGACAAAAGTGCTCAACTAAAAAGTCTTCATATAGTTTTTTTGACATAAACTGCATCTCCGCTATCACTCATTCTTTCTACATTACCCATTCTTTCAAACAAATCGATTAAGCACTCTTCACTGCTTTTATCAAAAAATACACCGCGTTTTTGAAACTCAATTAACAACTCATGAAGTCTTAATTTTTCGTTCCCACCAATACACAAATTAGCAAGCAATAGTAAATAATCTTGGTTTAATACTAAAAATGAGCCTGCCCGTCGTCGGTTTTGTTCAAACGGCTTGATTAAGGTTTCTCGGGTGGCTTTGACAAAGTTGTTAAACGCTGTCTCGCGTGTTGTGCCCTTTTTAAACTGTTCAACAAAAAGCTGAGTTAAATGATTAATAGACTCGTCTATAGTGGTTGGTTGTTTCTGCTGACTCGTTAAATTTCTATCAGTATAAAATTTATTAGCATAAGAATTTAACGCCTCAATGTCTGTATCCTTAATCTCATCCATTAACTGCCACAGAGGGCTAATAGCTGTTTTTGTATCTTGTAAACTTTCATTTAATGCTAAATAAGGAAACAACGCATAACTAGACTCAATAACTTGCTTGTGCCCATGTAACTGTAATTTAGTACGCTCTTTACTGGCTTTTTCACTGTCTAGAATAAAGTAGCAAGGCTTCACTTCAGGCTTTTGCGCCCAGCCTTTTATATTTAGCGACAATTGCGCCGTATACAAAAAGCCGTACAACTTTAAAAAAGCCTTAATATTTTGTAAAAAATGCTCTGGGTAGCTAACTAAGAATTTAAGATCTTGCTGAAATTGTGCTGACAAAAAAGGCAGGTAAGCAATATGTTGCTTGCGTACTTTTGGGTTTTTATTAGTGACAAGTGGCGAGTCAAAAACCTTTTTTACTTCTTGTTCTAAAAAATTAAGCTGCGCTTTTGGTGCATTAGTAACTTCGACGTCGCCCATTAAGCTATTAAATAATGACGTAAGCCGCTCATCACCTGAGTTACTTTTATCTGGGTTTAATACTTTCAACACTTGCATCTCAGGCGCTATATTTAAGACCTGCTCGTTATCAAAATACATTTTTTCGATAACATGCCAAAACGGTTCGCCATCTAACTTATTGGTAAAATGCGTTTTACAAAGCTTTTTAAAGTCATCGAGTGACTCAATGTTTTTTTCCAGTTTAAGACTGTGGAGAGACTTGATGAAAAAACCAACTACCGTTTCCCAATCATACTTATTGTTAGCGCTATTAGCTGAAACAGGGAAATAACTAGCAGCACTATTATTTTTTGGCTTTAACTCTTCTAATAATGGCATTTATTACCCCTCATTAACCATAATGTCTTCATCATCAAGTTCTAAATGATATTTACCATCTACACCTGTAATGACTATTTCTTTGGCGGCCTTTGCTTGCTGTACGATTTCTGCGGCTAATTCATCTAGCAGTATTACCGAATTTTTGTCATGCTTATTAGGTCGATAACCATTGTTTATATTAATCAGTAGCGACAAAAGGTTAATATTAATTGGCAACTTAAACTTTTTATCTTGCAGCTTTAAATGCGCATTAAAAAATGCACTACTGGTGGTTGTTGATGCAGAAATAGATTTTGAATCCATAGTGAGATCTGCTGGCGCCGCAATTTGGTAATTACCAAAATCAGACAGTAAAAAGAACTTTTTACCCAACTTTGGTGCGTTACGGTTTATATAGGTGCGAATAGCAGCAATTAGCGTATCTCTATAAAACTCTTTTAAGTTATTTTTTTGACTGCTATCGCCATTATAAGACTTGTGTAATTGATAAACTGAAAGATAACTTTTGATTAGTGACTCGTTAAAGTCACCAGCAAAGCTTTTATGGTAATTGTTAGCAAAGTCGTCGTATTTAAGTAGATAAAATAAACGCAGGTACTGAGCGCCAGTTTCAATATTAGTAATACCTAACTGGTTTAATGCATTCTTGAATACATCAAACTCTTCATCTGGCAAACCTAGATCGAAAGCAAGAATAAACCGGTCGATTTCTTTGGTACGATGATGCGCGGGGTCAAAATTCTCAATTTTATTTGCAAGCTCGTTATCTCCACCTGCAAATAAGTTATCAAATAGATACCCATCACCTAATAAAAGCTCATGGATAAAATCAAGTAGTGCACGGGCTGTTAAAAATTGATCTCGCATTAAACGCGCTTTAAATAGCAGATCTATAATCACTTTTTGAACAGAAGGTAGGCTAAGTAATTCAAAGTTAGCGATTAAACGTAACGTTGAAACATCGTTTTGTTGTAGCTTTTCTTTTTCAATAAGCTGGCGAATGATGTTGTTTTCTTGCTGTGTAATTCTTTGTAATAATTTTTTTGCAAAATCACATTTATAACCATCTTCACCTATTTCAAACTTTGGATAGTCTTCAAAGTTAATAAAAATAGCAGAGTCATCTTGGGTATTTTTATTTTTAAGATATTCACTAATTTTGCTACGTATTAATTGATTTTGACCTTCTTCAGCATAATTCCCTAGCATACCAGCGTTTATGCCAACAACTAACGGGCTGCTTGAAGCTTCAAACTCATCAAATACCTTATCTAATGTTTGAATTGCTGTGCCATGCGGGTCAAAGCTATGGGTAGCATCTAAATGGAATTTAATCCGTGAGCCAAAATTGACTTTAGCTTTTGTTAAAAGCTCTGATTTTCCATCACCACTACTGCCACATAAAAACAATATTTTTTTATCGTTAGCACCAAAACTTGAAATAGTTTTATTAACTGCCTCTTCGATAGGCATTTGAATATACAAGTATGACTTAATGCCATCAAGTAATGACTGGTTTTGTTGGCTTCTTTCAGTCGAAACAGCGTAAGGGGAAGACTTTGATAAAACGCTGAGGGCTTCTTTTAACCGCATAAATAAATCCCGTTACTGCGGTTTAAAAGTAAACCGCTCCGTGGTTATTTTCTGGTACTTAATGATTAACTGTTAAGTTTTCATTAAGTTTAAAACTAATCTATCATGAATAACCATGAAAAATATAGGTTTTTACGGCTAATAAGTAAATGTTAAAGTGTCAAACCCCCCCCTGTTTGTATTGATACGCCCAATTACGGACACACTCCAATTCCCCGTGATCACACCCGAAAGTTATAAATTGATGAGTAATCACTTGCATGGATGCAAGTTAAGCCGTGTCTGGCACATGGATGTGCCTTACACGGCGCTTACGTTCACATCAATTTATAACTTGAGGAGACAGTGTGATCCTCGGGGCGCCGTGGGGTTTCAAGGGGCGGACGGCGGTATTCGCCCCTTGGTTGCCGCCAGCAATCTGGCAAAAGCCTCGAATAGAGGTTTTAAAACAATCACAGCTAAAGCTGGTTCCTACGGTTGAAAAGGCGCTAGGTTCTAGGAGCATCACGTAGCTCGAAACCCGGAGCCCGTCAGTTTGTCTGCTCATTTACTCTCATTCACTTCTCTTTGTGCAAATAGATCTTTTAGTGATTTATTCACCACAGAGGTTATGAGGCGCTTCGCTGAAGAGGAAAAATATGAAAACTAGGTTCTAGGGAAGTGACTAGGAGCTAGACGTGTTCGAAGCTAGCAGCCCGTCGCCCGAAGCAATGGTTTCCATTCTCAGTGAAGCGCGGCGCCTCGGTGAGCTCGGTGGTGAAATTGATTTTAAAACAATCACAACTAAAGCTTGTTCCTACGGTAGTAAAAGGTACTAGGAGCTAGATGTGTTCGTAGCCCGTAGCTCGCCGCGCGAACCCCGCTGCATTTTATAATGTCAGTTGGCTAACTCAGTTATCGCTTTTAAGCTAAACGCATGCATAGTTACATAATGTTGTTTTTTGATAATCGTTTTTACTATTTCTTGATCTATATTCAAATAATCATGCACAAGGGCGTTGCGTAAACCAATTATTTTACGCCATGACAGCAACTCTGCATCAGTTAAAATTCCAAGCTGTGTTAATTCACTAAATGTTTGGTAGGCGTTACTGCTGGTACTGCTTTTATGTTTTTTAAGCCAATGTTTTGCCAAACCAATGCAGACTTCTGTCATCAACTGTAACAAACGCTCTGCGGCACGGTAATCTCGACTATTAAGCTGTTCGACTTGGCTTAATTCGTTGAGCTCTTGCATATATTCGTCGATATGCCGTGTTACTTCACTAATATAAAGTGATATTCCTGTATCAGTCATGCTTACTCGCTATCGTCTCAAACTCAAATTGGCTATAAATACGCTGCTGCTCTTTCATAGCTCTCAAGCTATTTTTGCCTAAAATGGCCTGCCCGTATTCTACTACATTGAATGCAAGGTAACTTGGGATTAAGTTTATATCAACAATTGAAATTAGCTGTTCGTTCAAGCTAAGTGCATTGCTGATTTCAAGCTCGAGCTCTTTTGGTCTAAGTCGTTTATCGAATGAGCTTAACTCAAAGTTTTTAAAAGCGATGGCAAGATCTATATCGCTATGGGGTTGCGCCGTGCCTTTGGCGTGGGAGCCGTATAACCAAACAACCTCAACATCGCTATTTTGTTGCAAGTATTTAATTATTTTTTGAAAAATATTATTTCCCACAATACAAAACCATTAATAAAACACAGGGATAATCATAACCTATCAGTTTTACAGTGAACACAAAAACTGATAATACACTTTTATTTGTGCAAAATGATTTTTAAGTGATTTATTCACAAAGAGGTTATGAGGCGCTGCGCTGAAGAGGTATAACAAAAAGGATCTAGGGAAGTGACTAGGCGCTAGGATTATCACGTAGCTCGAAACCCGTGGCTTTTTTTTCTTCTCGGTGTAGCGCAGCCTCGGTGAGCTCGGTGGTAAATTTGGTTTTAAAACAATCACAGCTAAAGCTCGTTCCTACGTGGAATATTAAGCTGTGGTCCGAACCCCGTAGCTTTTTGTCTTCTCATTTACCCTCATTGTCTTCTCTTTGTGCAAAAAATAATTAAGTGATTTATTCACAAAGAGGTACTAGGTTCTAGGGAAGTGACTAGGCGCTAGGATTATCACGTAGCTCGAACCCATAGCTTTTCTTCTCTGTGTATAAACATACTTTTTCACTCTACTGGGGTTAAGTTTAGTTTGCTCCAACCCAATTGAAGGTCTACAATTAATAACATTATAAGTATGTAATTGTAGACCTAATGAATAAAACAGAAAGATTATTAGCAACACTAGCTAGCTCTGTTAAAGCAGGTGGCGGTATTCATACCAGTGCTGAATTGGCTTTTATGATGGCTGAAAAACTCACGCCTGCGTTCACTAAGTTTCTGACTGATAATGTTAATAAAGGGCTATTAAGAAGGGTCTGCAATGGTATTTTTGAAAGCACGCTCACGCCACCCGATTCAACCACCGCTATTTATAAAATAGTTAAAAAGCTACGTGGCGATGTTTTAAATTACATAAGCCTAGAAAGCCAGCTCAGTTACACGGGCGATATTTCACAAATATTATTGGATAGGCTAACAGTAATAACGAAAGGCCGTAGTGGTACATTTTCAACTCCGTATGGTGTTATTGAGCTGACCCATACAAAAAAACCAATTGATAAATTTGCGAAAAACCTATATTTCGATAAAAGCATCAAGATGTACCGAGCAAATACGCTGCAAGCGATTGCAGATCTAAAAGCCTGTAATCGCAACGTACACATGCTGGAGAACTAAATGTTAACAGAATATATACGCCAAATTATAGCTGCAAATCCAGAGTACGCTGGCGTCACGCCTGTGATTGAAAAAGAAATTCTTCATCACGACATTATGGCTGCAATGGTAAAACAAGGTGTTATGCCTTCGCTTACTTTTATTGGTGGCACCTCACTTCGTTTGTGCCATAACAGTTCTAGATTATCTGAGGATTTAGATTTTAATGGTGGGCATGACTTCAAGCCGTGCGACTTCAATGGCTTAGAAGTTGAAATCCAAAAATACATACAAAATAAATATGAGGTGCAGGTATGGGTAAATAAACCAGCTGAAGATAATCAAGCTAATACTTCATCTTGGAAAATAAGTATCAAAAAAGAAAGTAATCGTCCTGATCTTCCCCGCCAAAAAATGCATATAGATGTTTGCGCTATCCCGTCATTTGATATCGAAAAAAGGCCATTAATAAATCACTATAATATTGTCGCGCCAACAGAAGGTTTGCTGATCCCTGTACAATCATTAACGGAAACGCTTGCAGACAAGTTTATTGCATTAGCCTACCGTGCTAGGCGCATTAAACCGCGCGATGTATGGGATATAGTATGGATAAAACAAAGAGGTGTTGCGGTATCTAAGCAACTGATCAATAAAAAGCTTGCGGCTAGGGGTAAAACCAACGAAGACTTTATTGAGGCACTGACTATTCAATTAGACAAGCTACAGCATGACGATGAAGTTCGTAAAGACTTCAATATTGAAATGAGCCGTTTCATTCCAAATCAAATCAAAGAAAGAACAATCGATAACCCTGATTATTGGCCATATGTACAGTCAGAAATCAAAAATATGTCATTCCCTTTGCTTAACAATGATATTAAAAAAAATGAGTTTGATATGGGGAGCTAACTTCAAGTTTACAAAAAAGCACTTAATGGGTAATGTTTTGTAGACCAGCATCCACAACCTGTCGCTCGAAGCTTTTTGTCTTCTCATTTACCCTCATTGTCTTCTCTTTGTGCAAAAAATAATTAAGTGATTTATTCACAAAGAGGTTAAGAGACGCTGCGCTGAAGAGGTATAACAAAAAGGTACTAGGTTCTAGAGAAGTGACTAGGCGCTAGGTATGCGCGTTGCTCGAAGCCCGTCGCCCGAAGCCATGGTTTCCATTCTCAGTGTAAAAATATATTTTTGAGGGAACAGGCTTTAGCCGTGATGCTGTTTTAGGTTATGTGTTAAAAGCCATTCAGCGCTAAAGCGCTCTCCTACAAAATAAAAGCGCTAGATTCTAGGATTATCACGTAGCTCGAAACCCGTAGCTTTTTGCCTTCTCATTGCTCTTTTTTTCGTAACCAAAACAAACTACCCGGCACGGAGATCCAAGCTTGTTTGCCAAGTGAATTTAGGTATATACCCACTTCTTCTTTACTGCCTGGACTGTAAAAATGAAACTCCTCAGATTTTAGTTTTTCTTGCCCGGTGAGTATTTTTATAAAATGCTTATTAAGCTGTTTAAGCTGCTTTTTGTATTGCTTAGCTTTGCTAGAGTCACCATGTTTATGAAACTCACTCAAGGCGCGGCTTGCTGTGGCATGGAGCTCTTCGCTGTCGAAGTCGGCTAAAAACGCATCCAGCTTTGGCCACTGGCCTTTAATAATGTAGCAATTCATTAGCCAGTGGCGATTAGCTTGATTATCCATAGGGTTTAGTTGCCAAAGCGCTTCAAATTCGTCAATAGCGTATTGTATGTTACCTTGTAATGCGTTGATTTGTGCACGATGCGCTCGTAACATCATATAAGGGCGTGTTTCGTGGATCAGCCAAAAGTGGCCTTGGTTCTGTGCTATGTATTGCTCTGTAATAATACCTTCAAACAGTTCCAGTAACGCTGCTATCGGTTCAAATGCGCTTGGAGTAAAATCGCTAAGGATTGCTTCCATTAATTGATCAATTACTTCGTCGTCGAGCACTTTACCAGCAAAGTCATCGTTGTGGTGTTCACCTGCAAACTCTTCCGCAAATTGTTCGTTAAACGCGGCTTCGTCTTCATCTGTCCAGCTGGGGTCTTCAATAAAACGAACGCTATAAAGCACACCGGCTACAAAATAGCTGTAGTTCTTTTTATAGGCTTGCGCTAGGCCTTGGTTGTCAGCAAATTTATTAACTGCAGCTTGTTCAGAGCTAAATGCACTCAGTACTTCATTTAAACTCATTAGCAGGTCTTTTTGGTGTTTGTTTAGGCTGCGTTTATCGATAAATTTAAGTGCCTGTAATGCCCCTTTACAGTAATTAGGCAGTGGCATATTAGCTTTGAGTGAATCGCGGTAGTCGGTTTTCGATAAGCTGCATTTAGTGGGCATTTTAAGGTCTTCGGTCATCACTTTATGCATGCTGTTATTGTAATTTTCCATCAGGCTTTCGAGGTACTTTAGCTCAGCATCTGTTGTAAAATTAATGTCACCTAATAGGTCTGACTGCCATTGGCTCGGCATTATTATGTCGGGCAGTAAGCCTAACCCTAAAAAATAACCTTGGATAAAATAGTAATCAGGCTTTTCCTCACTTAATGCGCTTAATTTAATGACATTATTGCGAATTTTGGCGGGTGACATAACTTGGCTCTTTCTTTGTAAATTTGTTCTAGTGTACCTATTGGCTTAAAGGTTATAACTCGAAATTTTTAATCAAAACCCAGAGTACTTACTCTGGGCTTTATCTCTTTAATTAAAGCGTGATCACTCTTGCGCTTCGCACTCAGTCCACTCATTAAACAAACTCGATTTATTTGCTGTGCGCCATGTTTCATAAACAAAGGTGATTTCAGGGATTTCTTTAATGTTAAAAGAAAAATGAAATCCTTCAGACGCTTCTTCATTGCGAATACAAGGTACAATCGGCAGTATTGTTTTAAATTCAACTGATCCGCCTTTTGCTATCACTTGCTTATCTTTTAAGTTTTCAAAACGCGGTGTTAAGCTTTCTAAATCGCCATTGATATGACGTACCTGTAAGTTTTCAATGGTGTAATCTGCATCGACTGCTGTTATTGACCATCTAATAAAGCCTTCTTCAAGGAAAGGCTTACCACTGGCACTAAAGTCATTCGCAAATGGTGGAATATTTTCATAAGGTAGTGGGCGCCATAAGCTTTCGTCTTCATCATTTAAGCTGCGTAAACGTACGCCTTTAGCCTCGGCAATCGGATCTACTTTTACTACAAAGTCATACTGTGGCGCATCATCAATTAAATCGGTTGCTGAATATCGGAATGTGTATGTACCGGGTTTGGTAAATACTTGACCTCGGGTATTTTCACATGCGCCATCGCTTGGGTAGCTAGTAAATTCACCACCTTGTGGAGTGCTGATAAGTTCTTCATGGGTGAATACTTCATCACCATCCGCATCAACGGTTACTGGGCGATGTAATAACGACATACAAGGTAGAATTTGATAGTAATCTTCGCCTGGGTTTAAGCGTCCCCAGCTACGCGCCCAAACAACGGAGCGGATCTCTGGAGCGGTATTGGTAAATTTAGCTAAACCACTGTCTTGCGAGTAACTCTTGGCGAATAAGCCTCGGTCATCTTCTACAATTAACTGCGCGGTATAAGAACCTGGTACATCAGTTATAACTTTTGCACGGCGATACTCCTGACTCTCTGGCTCGATCACCGCTTCAATTGTGGCATGACTGCCATCGGGTTTATCTGTTAGCTGCCAATGAAAGGTAATTGGGTCATCATTAGGATCACTACTTGATGCGTCAAATACTAACGCATCACCAACCAATACTGATTTTGATTGTGCGCTAACACCACCTGTTGAAGGCTGACCATTAACGTTTCCTACTTTTGCTTCCATCGTGGCATCAAGTGAAATTTGATTTTCACCATCAGACACAACCATACGTACAAGATAAGTGCCAGCAATATCTAAGGTTTGAATTTTTTTACCCATTGGCTTCCATGAGCCAATATCAACAAGCTCAGCAGCACTGCCTTGTGGTTTATCTACAAGCGTGGCTTCTATAATTTGTAGTGCTTCGCCTTCTGGATCATAACCGGTAAAGTTAAACTCTGCACGTAAGCCAACTTCTTGTTCGCCAATACTATAAGATGGAAAGTAGCCCGTTGCTGATAGTTCACCGATGGGGGCTTCATTTTTTGTTGCTTCTGGGTTTTTCTCTACTGTGATGGTGACTTCTTTTTCTTCACTTTTTCGTGTGCCATCAAATACAAATAGCATCAATTTATAGCTTGCGACGACTTCTGGCGTAAAACTAACCGTGGCTGTTGTGGCTCCTTTAAGTGCTGGTAAAGGCACATTATCCGGGGTTGTCGGCTTATAATTTAACCACTGCCAGCGATATTGTAATTGCTCGCCCTCTGGATCTGTGCTGGCTGAAGCGTCTAATACGGCTTCTTCACCTAAGGTAATCGTAATATCATCAGCTTTAGCGACTGGCGGCGCATTACCAGAGGAAACACTTACCACTACATCAGCAGGCTCACTAGCAATGCCATCATGAGTGACAACCAATTGCAGTTTATAATCCCCAGCTACATCAACAAACAAAGTACTCTGACTTTGATCTGTATTATTCAAATAGCCTGCGCTATCTAATGGTTTTTCTATAAGCGTCCATTGATATTCTAGTGTCCCAGTTTTGCCTGATGGCGCAACACTTAAACTACCATCTAGCCCTATACTATCTGTGCCTAAGCTAACACTATAGATTGGCTCAGTAATCGCAACAGGGTAAGGGCTGGTTGCCGTTAATGTTAAACGCGCAGCTTCACTATTGTTAGTTCCATCGTTGACAATCAAGCTGATAACGTACTCGCCTGGTAAATCGGCAGTAAACTCTGTTGCTGTGCTATCGTCGCTGCTGATATCCGCGTTACTTGTAGCTGGCCTTTCAATAAGTTCCCATTTATACGTTAAGCTAGTGCTTTGCTCGTGTTTACTGGCATCGGCATTAAGTTGAACTTGCACTGCACCATCTTCTAGCGAAAAGGTTGAATCAATAGGTGTTTGCAAATCAATAACCGCTGTAGGTTTCTGTTGGGTTACTTGTTGTTCTTGCGTATTACTATCACTACCGCCACCACAGGCGGTCAGAGTAAGCGAAAGCCCAACAATGGCAATTGCGCCAAAAATGTTTTTCATTGTTTTCTCCTGTCTGATAAAGGTTATCAGTTAAAATTGTAAGGTTAAGCTCAGCCGTGCTGTTCTTCCTGGTGCAGGCACTAAGCCTAAGCTCAAAGCATCGAGATAATAACGATCGGTGATATTGTCGATGGTGAAATCGATTGTTGTGTTATCGTTAAACTTGTAGCTAGCATAGATATCTAAGAGGTTATAGCTGTGCCAAAGCACGGGTTCGTTAAACCCTGTTGGGGCGTTATAGCGAGGGATTGAATTACGTTCCCCCATAAATGTTGCTCTGAGCCCTGCTTCTAATCGCTGCTCAAATAAACGAACTCCTACATGAGCACTGGCATGCCAATTAGGAGGGATCATGTTGTTTATATAACTTTCTGGAAGGCCCCAATCATTACAGTAATAGCGTACATAACTACCCACATTACACACTTCTATGTGGGTATAGTGAGTACCGCTTAATTCAGCTAGCCAATATTGGGTGTTGTAACTAAAGTTTAACTCCCAGCCATTTAGATCTAGGCTGTCAATATTGCGCATTCTAAAAAAATCAAGGCCGCCTTGTTTTTGTTCCCATGCATTGGGTTGAGTGCGGGTTAAATAATCATCTACATGATTTTGAAAATAGGCGAGTTTAAAGCCTATTTTGTAGTTATCTTTGAGTAACGAGTCATTTAAGTAATTTAAACCAAGTTCTTGGTTAGTAGCATGCTCTGGCTCTAAAGGAATATCTAAAACAGGGCTAACTGACCACCCTGATGTACTTTCGAATAAGCTCGGCATGCGAAGTGCTTCACTATGACGAATATAAAATTGTAACCCTTTAAATGCGTGCCATTTAAGCGCGACCAGTGGCGCTGTCCCGGAGTGGCTATTTTCATATTGCACTGCTAAACAGCCATCAGAGCCATTAGGTATACAAGCAGGATCATTGGTAGTTAAAGAAAGTGGGTTATTATCTTTAGATGAAAAATGAGTAAAGCGCAGACCCGCTTGTAATGTCCATTTTTTAGTAAGTTGCCAATCAATTGCGCTAAAAGCACTAAACTCTTTGCGCCACCCACTTCGCGAGCCAACATAAAACCCCTCAGTTTCAGGGGTATCGGTGTCCATGTCTTCATATTGGGCGGCCAAACCATAATTAAGTGCTAATTCACCCAAAGAATAAAACATCATGGTATTACTAATATCTGCACCAAATCGTTGATAATCATCACTACGAGCAACATTATTGGCAATATCAACCGAGCCAACTCCAGGGGTATTTAAACGAGTTAGCGCATCGGTGTGCCAAAAGTTCGCTTTAAAGTCTGCCCAGTCATATTTAATTGGCTGCCAGCGATAACGTAAGGTATACGTTTGGTTTGTCACTTCGCTATCAAGCCATTGTCTTGCCTGTCCAAATGAGCGAATTTGTGATGGCATCATTTCACCGTAAGCACTGTTGTAACGAATGTAGCTCATTTCAAGGCTTTGATCGTCGGGTAACAGTATGCTGCTTTTTAGTAACCATGACTCGCTAGAAAAGTTCGTATTGGGTATGCGCTCGTTGGCACGAAACCGCGATGCACCTTCCGTCGAGACAGCGGTTTCTGTGTACCAAGCGAGCTTATCTGGTTCACCATAGATTATCTGTGGCGTTGGACCATTACTCCCTGCATAATAATTACCTTGCTCTCTTTTGGCATAAGCTGCAATGAGGTCTCCCCAGGTAAAATGCTTTGCCGCAGCAAAACTACCTGCATAGCTTCCACCAAACTCAAATAAACTAGGCCTGTCCATGCCTTCTTGCGGTGCAAAGCTTGCTGGCATTATAAATTGATCAGTGCAATAACTTGAAAACCGACACTCTGAGCGATACGCGTTGCGAGGTAAATAGTATCCGGCATAAGTACCGGGCTTGGGAGAATTAGAACTATTGCCTATAGCGCTTGCTCTGACACGAAAACCCGTTAACTCACCTTCTTTAATGATATCTTCAGCGGTTAATGTACTTACACTCACCAAGCCACCTGTAGCACCTGTGCCATCAGCACTCATTACCGGGCCTTTACTGATCTTTAACGAGCCGATTAAATCTGGGTCGATATAGCTACGACTCGAAACGCCCGAATACCCTCTATAGACGGTGGTTTCTTGACGACTCCCATCTATCACTACCGGTACTCGTCCTTGGCCTTGCATGCCACGAATATTAACATCAAGCCCGCCTGAGTTACGGTTTTCGCTGATCAATACACCCGGCGTGCCCTGAAAAATATCGCCAACACTGGTTCCTCTAAAGCGTTCAATATCTTGCTGAGTGATTGAATTTACAGATGCGGCTTCGGTATATGTTTGATCTTTTATATCAACACGGCTGCTTTGCACATTAATGGCACTGAGTGTGATTAAACCTTGCTGGTTTTTTTGTTGCACAAGCCAAGCACTATTACTTATAGGTAAGGCTTGTAAATCTGTGTTTTTTAATAACTGCTGTAAGGCTGTTGCTGCTGTGTATTCCCCGATTATTGCTGCAACGGAGTAATCACGAACGGAGTGTTCTTCAAATGACAAGGTAACACCAGCTTGACGAGAAAATAACGTGAGTACATCCCCTAATTTACCCGCAGGTAGGTCAAGTTTGATCATTCGTAGCTGAGAAGCTGTTGCAGCTTGTTCGGCTAAACTTAAACTAGGTGTAGCGATTAGCAAACAAGTAACAATGGTGGCTAAATTTAGCGCTGCACGGGGCATGAATAATTTCCTATTTCTTTAATGCATACTTTAATGCCGTATAAAAATAGAAACCCCGTAAGTTTAAATGATAATTATTTTATATTTTTTAATTATGGACTGATTTGTGCCCACCAGCGGGTCATATAATTCACATTTGCACGAGCAGAACGCGCCACGGTAGTTAAAATAAGATTGGTGTCATTCAGTTGAAAAACACCAGACACTAAATAATCATCTAAGCTTTGTGCACTTTTTATAAAACCACGGTGATATCGTGATAGCTCAGCTATAAAATGTTTAATAGGCATGTTGCGCACTAAAAGTAGCCCTTCAGTCCAGCTACTGTAATCAAATATATGATTATCTAACGATTGGATAGAGGTAGCGGTAACCTTATAAAGCCCTCCTGCATGCATTATCCGATTATTTTCTAAATTATTGCGGTTATTAACCCGAATACTACCTTGCATTACTTTAACGAGAGCATGATCCGCTTCATGGCGCACAAAAAATTGCTTGCTGTCACTTATTAACGTTCCGTGTGCTAATTTAACCTGTAATCGGCCAGATTCACCTGAGCTTGTATACTGCATCTCTCCTTGAGTTAGATGAATTTGTTGATGATTATCATTAAAGTCTAATTCAACTGTACTGTTATTGTTTAACCAAAGTTGGCTATTATCAGCTAAGGTAAATAACTCTCGTTGATGTGTTGTTGCAAAGTCAGCGTTGAGGTACTGCCATGCGCCTTGCTTATCTGCCAACCAACTAACACTCGCTAATGCAAAGGTGGTACCCGCAATCCTTTTTAATGCTTGGCGGCGACTCATACTTTGAATGTCATGATCCGTTCTATTTAACGTGGCGTGCACAATGCCCGTGTTTTGTTCACCAACTTGTGTGAAAGTCGACTCCATCATTTCTAGTCGCTGCCATGCTAACTCATGCATAGGATCTGCTTTTCGCCAATGCTGATAGTCGTCTAGCTCTTTAGGTTGAACATTACCTGACTCTAAACAAATGCGCCACGCAATGGCTTGCTTTACTATATGATCTGGAATAGGTATTTTTTTCTCTTGGTACATGGGATTAATATCCATCCTTATTCTAAATCAGAATAAGTGAGGGTATAACACTCAAACATCGCTTTGGCGATATACTTTTCAATAGATGACAAGCTTACACCAAGCTGACTGGCAACTTCCTTATAGCTCAACCCATCCAACCTAACCATTAGAAATGCTTTTTTCTCAATTGATCTTAAACTACTAAGCAAGCTATCGATTTGTTCTAACAACTTCAATAATTGAAACTGTTCTTCAGGGGAAAAATAAGCTGTTTCAGGCATGCTTTCTAAATACGCTACATAGTTTTCTTCTAATATTTTACGTCGTATATCATCAGTTACTAGGTTTCCTGCTACTTTTGTAAGCCAAGCTCGCGGGCTGCGTATTTCGTGATACACCGCGGGCTTATTTAGTAAACGTATAAAAGTATCTTGAGCAATATCTTGTGCGTTATCTCTGTTATAGGTGCGTCGAGCAATCCAGCGAACAAGCCATTCATGATGTTCCTGGTATAGTCTATTAAAACCTACTGAGTTAGCTGTTTGGCTAGTCAAAACTTAAATATTCCTGTAGCATCTTTTCGGCGAGTATAAATGATTTTAATTATCATTCAATACAATTTCAATATTCCTTTCAATTTAATTATAAAAAATTAAATATTCTTTACTGGTTTTTGATTTTCGTTCGTCATTAGTTATAGGGCCAGTAGCTACTAACTGGTGCTACAACAGTTAGTGAAATGATGATTTTAAAATTAGGAAACAAGATGTTTAGAAGAGCCTCATTGCTTGTGTGCGTATTTTTTGGCGGAGTTTTGCCCTTATTTTTAACCGTACACGCTGAGCAACCCACTTCTCCTGCAGGTACAATCGACAATCAATCTACCCAAGATGTTAAAGCCCTCCCCATTACCGATGAGCTTACAGCAACGCCGCAAGCTGATAAAACAACACCGCCTCAAGTTGACGAAGCAACTTTTGATACTCATGATTTATCTGTTATGGGCATGTATAAAGCTGCGGATGTGGTTGTAAAAAGTGTCATGATAGGCCTACTTTTGGCCTCTTTAGTTTGCTGGGCTATATGCATTTTCAAATCGATGCAATTAAAAATAGCCAAACGAGATGCAAAAAAATTACTTGCGCATTTAATTCATAGTGAAAGTTTTGCTCAGGCTAATCAAGACTTGCTTAAACAAAAAAGTGATGCACTACAACTGCTAAAAGCTACCGAGCATGAACTAAAACTAACCGCCAAAGGACCTGCTACGGATGAAGCACTCAAAGAGCGAATAGTCGCACGGCTAGAGCGGGTTCAAGCTTCACTCAGTACACATATGAATCAAGGTACTGGGCTACTCGCTACCATTGGCTCAGTCGCGCCATTTATCGGGTTGTTTGGTACTGTTTGGGGCATCATGAACAGCTTTATTGGTATCGCAAAAACGCAAACAACAAACCTTGCTGTGGTAGCCCCTGGCATCGCAGAGGCTTTATTAGCGACAGCGCTGGGTTTAGTCGCAGCTATTCCTGCTGTTGTTATGTACAACCATTTCTCTCGTACTATTGCGAGTTATAAAGCTCAATTAGCAGATATTCTTACCGCGATTATGATCTTAGTCAGCCGCGATTTAGATAGAGCACATCCGCAAGCAAAACCATTAGCTGACCTACTTAATAAAAAGGCAGTTGATATAACTGCAAAAGAGTCTTAATCATGGGGTTTAGTTCTAAACACAACCAAAGTGATGAGTTACAAGAACAGCATGAAATTAACGTAACTCCATTTATTGATGTCATGCTGGTATTACTAATTATCTTTATGGTGGCTGCGCCACTTGCCACTGTGAGTGTACCGGTAAAACTTCCTGCTGTTGCAGCCCCTGCAACACCTAAAAGTGACAACCCGACTTATCTAACGTTACAAAAAGATTTAACATTAGTGCTTGGCGACAGTAATACAATTAGCCTACAAAACCTAGCACAAGAACTAAAAAGCCATGGCATTGAAACCGAGCAAAAGATTTTGATCCGTGCCGATAGTAAAGTTGAATATGGGCAATTTATAGCACTAATGAATAACTTAACAAAAGCAGGTTACAATCAAGTAGCTTTAGTTGGTTTAGAACATAAAACGGATGTAACGCCGTGAGCATGTTAGCAGGAAGTGATATTCAACCTCGCGCTTTGGTAACCTGGCAAGCTTTAGTGGCTATTATTGCTGCAATTATTTTACATGGTGCCATTGCGAGTTATTTTTTATTGCCAGCGAAAAAAAACAACAGCATACCTATTCAAGCATCACCGCAGGTTTTTGAGATCAACATTATTGCTGCTCCTAAAGCAGAGCCAACGGCCCTTTCTGATGGACCAAAACAACAAGAGTCAGCCCCTGCGAAGCAACAAACAACCGAGCCCGAAACCCAATTATCTGAGCCTAAAGTAAAACCCATAGTAGAGAGTAAATCTGACTTTACCATTGCTGATAAAAAGCCAGAACCGAAAAAAAGTAAATCTGAAGAACAACCAATTAAGAAAAAAACAGAAGCTAAACCGCTAGCTGAGCCAGCCCCTCAGGACACAGCCATAGAAGGAAATAGTGAACAACTAATAGAAAAAACCAGTGCGCCTGCTGCATTACCTGTTAGACAAGCCGAGGTTGCATCCGGGCCAACCAAAGGCAAGCTGAGCGAACAAGAAAGCACAGCAAGGCAGCTATGGCAAAGCATCCTGCAAGTTCATTTAGAGAAAAGAAAACGTTACCCGAGAATGGCTAAACTAAAGCGCCAGCAAGGTGTTCCATGGGTGACCTTTACAATGGATAGAGAAGGTAACGTAATTGATGTGTCACTTTTTAAAGCAAGCGGTATCGCTGCATTAGATAAAGAAGTGATTGATTTAGTAAAACGCGCAGAACCATTACCAATACCACCAACGGAAGTTAAAGGTAACCCCTTAACTATGGCAGTTCCTGTGGCATTTTTTATTCAGTAATAATCTTTAATAAACGCTGCTTTTATCGAATATTCACAAAGAGATTATGAGGCGCTGCGCTGAAGAGGTTTAACGAAAAGGTACTAGGATCTAGGGAAGTGACTAGGGACTAGGATTATCACGTAGCCCGTCGCTCGAAACCCGTGGCTTTGTCTTCTCTTTGCGCAAATATATCTTTTAGTGATTTATTCACAAAGAGGCTAAGAGGCGCTGCGCTGAAGAGGAAATGATGAAAAGGTGGTAAGTGCTAAGATTGTTCCGCAACTCGTCGTCCAACGTACGAAGCCATAACTTTTCCTCTCTGTGTAGCGCAGCGCCTCTGTGCCCTCGGTGTTAAAACTGGTTTAAAGCAATCACAGCTAAAGCTCATTCCTACGATAGTAAAAGGTACTGGGTGCTAGGTTTATTGCCCAAGCACGTTACTCGCAGCCCGCAGCTTTTGTCTTCTCATTCACTGCTCTTTGTGCTAATAGGGTTAATTTATCATTTTGTTACCCGCTCACCAGTTTTTTAATGCATCACTTTGATGAATAAAATAGGCTAAAATAAATTTTCGTAAATAAGCAAGTACCCTCAACGACCACTTATGTTGGAATTAGTGATCCGTTTATTTTTCAGCCCGTATTAAATTGTGAAGGGTATGGAAGAGGTCACTAAAGTGGCACACAGTATTAGTCACCTTCACCATAGTATTTTATTAGCTCAGAATAAGCGCATCACTAAGCCCGATGCGCTTTCTTTTAAGTAGTAAAAAACACTTTAAATATTAAGTAGTTGTTCAGTTAAACTTAGTTAGTATATAAACTTACTCCTGTTGATACCCCTAACGACATTTTTGTTGTTTAAGCAGTTTTACCAGCTCACTCTTGAGCTGGTTTTTTTTGCCTGTTTTTTGCCTAGTTCCACGCTGATAGTCATGTTAAAGTTCCACTACTAATTGAATACAGCACTGTATTTAATGTTGAATAAAATCTAATTACTAGGCAGCACTATGCGTCAAAATTTTTTACTGGTTACACTCTTTTTTGTTCTGTTTGGAACAATGCACGCGCAGGCACAAGAGTCACGCCCAGCGCCCACTGAACAACAGCAAGAGCAAGCATTAGCACAAGTACAAAAGCCGATGTATCAACCGTTGATGGAGCGTTATATTCTCGATGAGCTAAAAGCGGTTCGTCAAGATCAGCAAAAACTGCGTGAAGATGTCACAAAGCAAGTGACCCATGCCCAATTAGATACCGCAGATAGAGCATTAACCTACACTACAGATACAATAAATAACGTGTTTTTTATCATCACAGCCACAGCATCGATTTTAGTATTAGTTGGTTGGAACTCATTGCGTGATGTAAAAAATAAGGTTGAAGACATTGTTAATACCCGCGTCAGCGTGATCACCAACGAATATGAAGCGCGTTTAAACACTTTTGAAGAGAAACTGCGGGAACGATCTGAGGAGATCCTAAAAAACCAAGAGAAGATCTCGGTCACTAATGAAGTTCATTCATTATGGATGCGGGCAAATTTAGAAAGTGATGTATCAAATAAAATTGAGATTTTTGATGAAATATTAAACCGCAAACCAGAAGATGTAGAGGCAATTGCTTATAAAGCCGACGCTTTACTTGAGTTGAATGAAACAGAACAAGCAATTGAGCTGTGTAACCAAGCTTTAGATATCGATAGTGACTATGGCTATGCTTATTGGCAGCGTGCTTGTGCATATGCATTAACACATGAACATGCTGATGCGCTTGCTGATATTAAAATGGCGCTCGAATACTCACCAAACCTGCGCAATGAACTGTTACACGAAAGTGCATTTGCCAGCTTACACGACAACACCAGCTTTAATATTATCTTAGCTGGTGAAAGTTAACGTTCTAAAAAACTGTCTATAGCTTGGGTGAGCTGTTCGTCGAGCAGCTCTTCAAATTCATCTTTGTTGGTGTTGAAGTGAGCTAGGTAAGCATACGCATGTTGCTCTGACAGTATTTTTGAATTAATGCTGTATTGGCGCTCTGCCTTTGACTTATCAAATCGAGGGGTGAAGTGGTAGTACGCAAAGCTCGGTGCGCTAAGCTGTTGATTTGCATATTCGCAAAATGCTTCTATCATCTGCACACCATTAGGACCAAGGCAACCAGGCTCTACACGATAAAGTAAATAAAGTTTTTTATCGTCACTTAGCTGCATTTCTTCACCTCTTTATCTTATCTAAAAAACAGCACTTTGGTTATTTTGCCATTTTCGATTTCATAGCTCGACACAAATTCAGCTCGTTTATCTACGACCCTTTTATCTGTTGAACAGGTTTCTGATAGCTCATGATCAATCACGATATTGCCATAGACAATACGTTTAATAGGGGACGATTTAATACATTTTAGCTTTTTAAACATGATGCCGTAACGAGCGATAAGCTTTTCTTTGCCTTTGAACAACAACTCATTAGGAAAAGCATAAAACTCAACATTTTCATCATACATCTTAACGAATGCTTCAATATTACGGGCATTATACGCTTTAATTAATTGCTCAATGACTGCCAGTGACTCACGGGATTGTTTAGCTTTAGCTTGCTGTTTTAACGTTAATGCTTGTTTGGCTTGCGCTACCGCTTGATCAGCTTGTGCTACAGCTTGCGCTTTCTCTTGTTGTGTTTTTGGTAGCTCTGCTGGTTTTGCTGCTTCGTTACCTAATACTTTACTAGTATCTACAACTTCAATCATATTGTCTTTATCAGGATCAACAACAATAGGCTGTGTAGGCTCGATATCAGTGGGCTCTGATTGCTCAGCTTTTTCAGGCGTTAAGGTGATCACCGCCACGCTATCTTGCAACGCAGCTGATGTCGTTTGAGTTTGCTTACTTTGCTGTTTCTTTTCAGCTTCTTTGTTCTGCCCAGCCTCGGCCGAAACTAGCTGCCAAGATAAAAGTAAACTAACTGCAAAAAGTAACGATTTCATACTGTTTCCGAGTAATTTAAGAACCGCTAAAATAACAAAAAATACGCTTAGGGGATAGTTTTATCCCCCGATTAACGTATTTACCAATATTGTTCTACCGTTATTTGTCCAGGATCTCTACGCCGGTTACGGCTGTAACCTTTATCAATTAAAATAGCACTGGTGTCTTTGACCATTTCAGGGTTACCACAAATCATAAATTGCGCTGTGTCTGGTGTTGGCACTAACTGGCAATGGTTAAATAAGGTTTCATTAGCAATATGCTCTGTTATTCGTCCGTGCAACCCTTGTATAGGCTGCTCACGGCTCACAACACTTACATACTGTAATTGTGGGTACTGTTGTTGTAATCGCGTAATTTTTGTTTGGTAACTGAGGTCCGCATTTAACCGTACGCCATGTACTAACACAACCTTTTCAAACTGCTGCCATACATCGCCTTGCTCAAGTATGGATAAATAGGGGCCAATTGCAGTCCCCGTGCTCAGCATCCACAGTTGCTTACTGGCAGGTATTTCATCAAGTGTAAAAAAGCCACTGGCACGACGCTCTATCATCACCGTATCGCCAGGTTTAAGCTTGGCTAATTGTTGTGATAATAAACCATCTGCCACGTTAATAAGATAAAACTCTAAATCGAGAGAGCTTGGTGCGTTTACATACGAGTAAGCACGGGCAATACGCTTGTCATCCATCATCACCGACAACTTAGTAAACTGCCCAGCTTTAAATGGCTCCACATCAGCATTTACAATTAAACTAAATAGGCTATCTGTCCACCAAACACTATCTTTAACCTTTGCTTCAACCCAGTTCGACACAACCATTCTCCTTTAGTTATTGCTTTATATAACAGTGGCAAAGGTAATGAGAGGTGTCAATGTTTGCGGTCAGCGGTCAGCGGTCAGCGGTCAGCGGTCAGCGGTCAGCGGTCAGCGGTCAGCGGTCAGCGGTCAGCGGTCAGCGGTCAGCGGTCAGCGGTCAGCGGTCAGCGGTCAGCGGTCAGCGGTCAG